>JAIRPC010000066.1 GCA_031257215.1 Eubacteriales Family XIII. Incertae Sedis bacterium | reverse complement strand
CTGCGGCGCGGCGCAGCCGCCGGTGGCACACGCGCCTACCAGAGCGTTTCGGCATGCGGGCACTCGCGTAGGCAGGCGTCTTTTGTAATCAATACCAGGCCGTCCACATGCGCCTGCGCTACGAGCATACGGTCAAAGGGGTCGCGGTGTTCCCAGTCGA
Organism: Eubacteriales Family XIII. Incertae Sedis bacterium; assembly: GCA_031257215.1. GTDB lineage: Bacteria > Bacillota > Clostridia > Peptostreptococcales > Anaerovoracaceae > JAIRPC01. Next base: position 10,788 of record JAIRPC010000066.1, on the reverse strand, counting down.
GCAGCGCGGCTGTTTCGGCATGCGCCAGGCTGACGGGCAGCACTTCCGCGCCGAGCGTTTCGATGACGGCGGGTAGGTTCTTGTTGATGCTTTCATACTCAGGCAGCTTGCCCCGATGGTATTTGTTTGCCAGCTCGTAAGCGCTCACGGAAGAAACGAAAATCCGAGCTTTGCGGCTCTCGATGGCAGCTCTTGCATTCATGCTCAGATTACCGAACTCCTCGATGCTGACAGCCCAAAAAAATGCGTGAGAATCAAGCAAAAAGTTTTTTACAGCGGTTTGTTCAGCCATTCGTCTATCTCCTCCTCTGTCATCACGGGCTCCATCAGCGCGGCAACTTCCTCGTCGCTCATAGGCCCGCCGGTCGTAATGAACCCAAGTCTGCGTTTTTTCCTCGCGGGTACGATGCTCGCTACCGGCTCCCCATCATGCGTGATGAGCCATTCGCCCGTGTCGTACGACTCGATTTCCGCTGGCAGAGGGCTCTCGCGCAGAAGGGCTGGCTCAGGCACGGAAAAATCGTACAGCGAATCCGCGTTTTCCGTTTTTTCGGACGCTTTCGGCGTATACGCCGTCAAGCACACGGACGGCGTTCCGTTCTTCGTTATGACAATATCCTCCGTGCGCGCCATCTTGAGATATTTACCTAGGTTGTTTTTCAATTCAGTGGCAGTAATTTCCATCGTTCGATTTCCTCCTTTCTCTGTATATATCGTACAATAGAACGAGGGAAAAGTCAAGAGAAAAGAGAGAAAATGTGCAGAAATATTTTTATTAATAATAAAATCGTACGATTTGGGGATTTCGAGGTGTATCGTTTAGGCTATGCCGGATATGAACCCATAAGGCTTAGGCCATTTCGTTATACATGCGGCCGCTTTGCGCCCTCTCCCCGCAGCAGCCCGTACAGCTCCTCCGCTTTTCGGTCGAAGCCGGCGGTGACCGGCGCGGCGGCGCACAGCTCTTTTTCCGTTCTTGAGTTCGATACGAATGGGATGCCTCCCTCTTTTTTCGCGCGGCGTATGAGCTTCGCGCCCTTCTCCGTGAACGCGAGCACCCTCGCGTAGGGCGGCTCTTTTTCCGCTGCCGCCATCAGCTCCTTTGTCAGCCCCGCCACCGTGTGCAGGATAAGCCGTCTGACGCGCGTCTCCGTGTACCGCCTCGTTTTGGTATATCTGACAGCTTCATACATATTGCTCGCGCGGCGCACGGCCGACACGAGCCTGTTCTCCAGCCCTTCCGTGGCCGAGAGTATTTCGGCCAATTCAAACCCGCGTCCGGCCGATCCGCCGGCGCATCCGCTTCCCGCCATGATGACGGCATACGCCAAAAACGGGAACAGTGCCTCCGCCGAAGCTAGGGGGCTGCCGTTCGCTATATATTCGCGCATAGCGTTTGCGGAGCTTTCGGGCAGGAAGGCAAAGGGGTCATCTCCGCCGCGATGGGGCATACCGTCTGCCGCCGCACCACCTTCCGCCGCGTCACCCTCCTTTCGCCCGCCGCCGCGCTCGAACATACCGCGTATCGCTGTGGCGCCGGCCACCCGCGCTCCCTCGTTCACCTCGCCCGCGCCCGCCGCGTAGCGCTTTATCGTGAAAGGCTCTATGGCGCTCCCCTGGCGGCGCAGCTCTTTCATGTATTCTATCGCGAGTATGTTGTTCGGTTCGCGCATGAGCGCCGCCGCGCCCGCGCCGAGCAGCTCCGCCACCGCCCTGTCGCGCGCCGCGGGATAGCTCAGGCCGTCCGACATCCCGCTACGCACCGCCGCGTTCAGCTCGGCAGAATCGTCCGCGAAAAGCGCGGCCACCTCCGACAGCGCCGCCACCTCGCCCGACTCGCTGCCGAAGGACAGGAAGTCCACTACGCCAAGCCCGTCCAGTATCCGGACCGCCCCGCGCGCGAAATATTCCGCGTTGTTCGCGGCGTACACAAAGGGCAGCTCTATCACGAGGTCAACACCGCACCCCGCGGCGGCTCCGGCGCGGGCGCGCTTCCCGAACATGGCGGGCAGGCCGCGCTGCGTGAAGCACCCACTCATAACGCAGACCGACGCCTCCGCGCCGGTCCGTGTCAACGACTCTTTCAGGTGATACAGGTGACCGTTATGAAAGGGGTCATATTCGGCTATTATTCCAAGCACCGCCATTACATAAATCCTGTTTCCTTCATTATTATTGGACTGCCTTGATTATTGGACTGCCTTGGCAAAATTGTTGCGCCGCCTAGACACACGTCTGCCGAGGGAGGCGCCGCCATTACATATCATCGCCGATTTGCGTTTTGTACGCGAGCTCTTTTATCTCGCTCCTGTTGCTGTTCAGCTTCGCGCCGATGTTTTCGAACGTCTGCTGGATATTTTGGAACATCTCCTGGATATACCTGCCGTCGATCGTGTCCATCGTCTGCTGGAAGTCGCGCAGTATCTCGTCTATATATTCGAACGTGTTCAGCTGGAGCTTCTTGACCTCCTGCTTCGTTTTCGTCATGATGTCGTTCGACCGCTCCTTCGCGCGCTCGGTTATCTCGTGCTGGTCTACCATCACCTCGGCCTGCTTCTCGGCGTCCTTTATGAGCAGCGAGTATTCCTGCTTCGCTTCCTCGAGAATCCGCTCCCTCTCGTTCTTTATGAACTGCGCCTGCTGGATCTCGTCGGGCAGCGCCTGGCGCACTTCCTTCACAATCTCCATCAGCTCGGCCTTGTCCACGACGATTTTGTTCGAGATGAGCGGCATGCTGGAACTCGTTTCGCAGATCTCCTCTATCTCCTCTAAAAGCTCAAGAACTTTCATTTTGTCTCCTTCCTGTGCAAACACATATAATCATACACCTCGTCAGGTACCAAGCCCTTTATTTCGCCTCCGAGGAAAAAAACCTCTTTGATGAGGCTTGAGCTGACGAATGAATATTTCGGGTCGGTCATGAGAAACAACGTCTCGGCCTCGCCGCCGGTCAGACGCGCGTTCATCTGCGCCATCTGCAGCTCGTATTCGAAATCCATCGTGGCGCGCAGCCCTCTGACGACCGCGTCAACGTTATTGTCCTTCGCATAGTCCGCGAGCAGCCCGCCGAAGCTGTCCACGACCACTCCGTCTATGCCCGCTACCGCGATGTCTATCATTTCGAGCCGTTCTTCCAGCGTGAAATGGCAGCGCTTCGACGAATTGGTAAGCACCCCTACGACAAGCACGTCCGCAAGCTCGGCGGCGCGCTTGATGATGTCGAGATGGCCGCTTGTTATTGGGTCAAATGTACCCGCGTATAGCATTTTTTTTAGTTTCATAAAGTTGTTTTCTCGTAAATCTCCACCTGTGTCTTGCCGTATTTTCTGATGCGTAATGGCAAGAATCCAGTATAGTCCTGCGGCTCTCCGGCATGGCGTTCCAGCACGGCCAAGCCGCCTGTGTTAATGATATCATAATCCAGCAGCATTTTCATCACTTCCGAATAATAGCCTGCCTGATAGGGCGGGTCAACAAAAACGATGTCCGCTTTTTCGCCGGAGCGCAGGCGGCGCAGGAGCGCCCTGAAGTCCGTCTTGTAACTGCGGGCCCTCTCCGCGAACCGCAGGTTTTCCGTGAGCGCGGCATACGCGGCGGGCGATGACTCGCAGAACAGGCAGCCCTTCGCGCCGCGCGACAGGGCTTCGATGCCGAGCGCTCCCGTGCCCGCGAAAAGATCCAGGCACGACGCGCCTACGACCCTTTCCGCTATCATGCTGAAAATGGCTTCCTTCACCTTGTCCGATGTCGGCCTGACTTCATCGCCCGACGGACAGACAAGTTTCCTTCCTTTATATTCTCCCGTTATCACACGCATTACAATCCTACCTCCGTTACATCCTTGAAAAGCGACTCCACCTTGTCGCCAAACGCCCTGTTCTCGGGCTTCGCCAGCATGGGGTCGCTTTCAAGCAAGGCCCTCGCCGTGTTCTTAGACCTCTCCGCCACGCGGATATGGCGGGCCAGATCGGCTATGCGCAGGGTCGGTATGCCGTGCTGCCGCACCCCGAACAGCTCGCCGGGGCCGCGCATGGAGAGATCCAGCTCCGCGATCTTGAAGCCGTCGTCCGTCTCGGTCATGGCGCGCGCGCGCTCCGCCGCGTCCCCCGACTCCGAGCCCAGTATCAGCACGCAGTACGACTGCGCCCTGCCGCGCCCCACCCTGCCGCGCAGCTGGTGGAGCTGTGCCAGCCCGAAGCGCTCCGCGTTCTCCACGACCATGAGCGTGGCGTTCGGCACGTTCACGCCGACCTCTATCACGACGGTGGACACGAGCACGTCTATCCCGCCCGCCGAGAACTCCGACATCACGGCATCCTTTTCCCGCTGCTTCATCTGCCCGTGGAGCAACGCGACGCGGCGCGACGGGAATCTCTCTGTCAGTTCCTCAAAAAGGCTCTCGGCAGAACGCAGCCCCGCAGTGACGCTGCCGTCCTCGCCATCCTCGATCAGCGGCGCTACGACATAGGCCTGACCGCCTTTTTCTATCTCGGCGGCGGCAAAATCATAGACCTCGCCGCGCCCGCCCTGCCCCACAGACCTGGTCGCAATCCTGCGCCTGCCCGGCGGCATCTCGTCTATCACGGACATATCCAGGTCGCCGTAAAGCACGAAAGCCAGCGACCTGGGGATGGGCGTGGCCGTCATGACGAGGATGTCGGGAACCGCGCCCCCTTTCCTCGCTATCGCCACGCGCTGCCCCACACCGAAGCGGTGCTGCTCGTCAGTTATCGCCAGACCCAGATTTCCGAACGCCACATCAGGCTGTATGAGCGCGTGCGTCCCTACCGCCAGATCCACCTCGCCCGACGCGAGCCCGCCCAAAAGCGCCTCGCGCTCGGCGGCCGGCAGCCCCGACGTTATGAGCGCCGTTTTGAGCCTGCCCTCGAACAGCGCCGAGAGATCACCGTAGTGCTGCCGCGCCAATATCTCCGTCGGCGCCATCAGCACCGCCTGGTAGCCGCTCTTGACCGCCTTGTATATCGCCGCCGCCGCCACCGCCGTCTTGCCCGAGCCGACATCCCCCTGCACGAGCCTGTTCATCGCCCGCTCCGACCGCATGTCCGCGAACACCTCGCCTACGACCCTGCGTTGCGCCCCCGTGAACGAGAACGGCAACAGCCCCTCGAAGCCCTCGGCGGTCACATCCGCGGTCTTCGCCGTGCCGCGCTGACCCGATTCCCGCCCGAGTTTTAGCCGCATCAGCCCCGCTTGGAGCAGCAGCAGCTCCTCGAACACCAGCCGGTATTTCGCCTGGCGCAGCGCTTCCTTGTCCTCGGGGAAATGTATGTCCGACAGCGCCCGCGATATGCCGCAGAGCTTTCCCTCCGCCACGACGCGCTCCGGGAGGTACTCCTCCACCAGCTCCGCGGCGGCCAGTGCTTCCTCGTGCCATTTCTGCATGTCCCTCTGCGAAAGCCCGCTTTTCAGGGCGTATATCGGCATGATCCCATGCCCCGAATATTCGCCGCCCTCTGCTGCGTTCTCAAAATCGGGGTGTATCAGCTGCAACCGCCCCTTGTTCCTCTGCGGCATCCCGAAGAACAGGAACTGCTTGCCTGTAACAAAAATCTTGTCCATGTAACGGGAATTGAAGAACACTATCTCGACCGCGCCCGTATCGTCGCCCACGAGGACGGTGAACGGGGTCTTTTTGCCCTTGGCGTAATATGCGGGCTTTGCGGAAACCGACAGGACGCTTGCCGCGAAAGCAGCCGCCACGCCGTCTTTCAGCGCGCCGACCGAAACCCTGTTCCGGCGGTCCTCATACGTCCTCGGAAAATTGTAGAGCAGATCCTTGATCGTCCGCACGCCGAGCGATTCAAGGACAGCCGCCTTCCTCGGACCCACGCCGCCGACGAGCCTGACGCTAGCCTGCGGGTCTATCCCCTGCATGTGTCGTTACCTCGATGTTACGTTTTGTTACATTTTTTGAAATAAGTCCCTTTACGAAAATATTTAGCTCGCCCACGTCAAGCCCCGTTATGGCGGGGACGGCCTCGCGGAAAGCGCGGTCTATATCGGCCGTGACCTTGCTGATGCTCGAACCGAAGCGCACGACAATATAGAGCTTCACATTCAGCGCGCCGCCCTCGATGCCGGCGTCCACGACCTGGTCGTCGCCCGCGCCGTTCAGGCCCTTCACGATACGCCCCCTGGAATCCGCGGCAAGCGCCCGCCCGTCGGTATCGGCTATCACGCGGCGCGCTATGCCGCCGATGATATTGCCGCCAAATTTTATCTTGCCCTTTTCGGTTCTCTCTTTGTATAACATGGGATTATTCTATCATAAGATTTGCTGTGGCGCCCCTATCCCGGCACCTGCCCCCTGTGCATGGGGCTCATTTCTATATAAGGAAGCTTTTCGCACAGCCGCGCGGCAATGGAACGCATAAAAAAGCGCCAGCCGATTCGCGTGAACAGGCCGGCGCTTTATCGCACGTCGCTACTGGGCGCGGGTCACCTTGCCCGAGCGGATACAGCTCGTGCAGACCTTGATGCGCCTCACCGTGCCGCCCTCGTTGACCTTGACGGACTGGATATTCACATTCCACTTCCTCCGCGTGTGGCGGTTCGAGTGGGAAACATTGTTGCCGGACGCCTGGCCCTTCCCGCAAATAGCGCATTTCCTTGACATATGACACCTCCTTTGTCGTCTATATCCTATCGCCCAGGGGACTGGCCCCGTGGGGAATTCATTCGTTATTGCTTCAAAACACGCAAAGAATATGATACCATAGGCTTTAACAATATGCAAGGAGAAGTTTATGGGAAAAGAATTATTGAATAACAGGTTCGGTTTCGAGCTGCTTGGCAGGGACGAGAGGAGCGGCGCGCGGAGGGGCCGGATAACGACGCCGCACGGGACGGTCGAAACGCCTGTGTTCATGCCCGTCGGGACACGGGCCGCGGTCAAGTCGCTCACGCCCGAGCAGGTCAGGTCGGCGGGGGCGGGGATCATACTCGCGAACACCTACCACCTATTTCTGCGGCCAGGGCAGGACATAGTGCGTGAGGCGGGCGGGCTCCACCAATTCATGCGCTGGGACGGGCCGATACTGACCGACAGCGGCGGATTCCAGGTGTTCAGCCTGGCGGAGATGCGCAAGATAACCGAGAACGGCGTCGCGTTTCGCTCGCATATAGACGGGTCGGAGCAGGTGCTCACGCCCGAAAAATCCATAGAGGTGCAGCACTCGCTAGGCGCGGACATCATCATGGCGTTCGACGAATGTACCGCCTACCCCGCCAGCCGCGAATACACGGAGGAGGCCCTGGGGCGCACCACGCGCTGGCTCGGGCGCTGCGCGGCGTGGCACGAACAGCACGGAGGCCCAGAGCGGCAGGCGCTTTTCGGCATAATGCAGGGCGGCATGTACCCTGATCTGAGGGCGAGGAGCGCGGCCGAAATCACGGCGTACGACCTGCCGGGCTACTCCATAGGCGGGCTTTCCGTCGGCGAGCCAAAGGGGACAATGTACGAAATACTGGACTCGTGCGTGGGGCTGCTGCCCGAAAACAAGCCGCGCTACCTCATGGGCGTGGGAAGCCCCGACGACCTGTTCGAGGGAATCCAGCGCGGCATAGACATGTTCGACTGCGTGATACCGACGCGCGAGGCGCGGCACGGCAAGGCGATGACCTCGGCGGGCGGCATCAACATCAAGAACGCCGCATACGAACGCGACTTCGCCCCGCTGGACGCGGAGTGCGACTGCTACACCTGCCAAAATTTCAGCCGCGCCTACCTGCGCCACCTGCACAAGGCGGGCGAAACCCTGGCGGGCGCGCTGCTCTCCATCCACAACATCCGCTTCCTGACCAGGACGATGGAACAGATCCGAGGCGCGATAGAGGGCGGCAGCTTCGCGGAGCTGAAAGCTGAGTTCTTTCGGAGGTATTATGGGTAATGGCCATGCTGCTGGCGTTCAAGCTGTTCAGGAAAAACCGCGTACGGACGTGCATACTGCTGGTTTCCGTTGCGGTCATGTCATTTCTGTCCGCCCTGATTTTCTCCCTGGGCGTCAGCGTCATAGCCTCTGCCGAGCGCGACGGCATACGCTCACAGGGCACATCGGCGCAATACCGCCTGACGGACAGCACCGAGCGGCAGCGCGAAGCCTTGTCCAGCTCAGGCCTGGCCGAAAGCGTTGGCGTGAAAACCCTCGCGGGGGAGGCGCAGGCTAACGGCGGCAGGAGCTACCCCCTGGTCTACGCCGACAGGGAGGAATGGGAACAGCACCGCCGCACGGCCTTCGATCGGTGCTACGGCTCGTACCCGCAGGGTGCGGGCGAAATCGCCACCTCGAAGTCAGTGCTGAAAAGCCTGGGCTACGGCCGCGCCGATATCGGCATGAGCGTGGAGCTTCATACAGCCGGCGGAGCGCAAGAGTTCGTGCTTTCAGGGTATTTCGAGGACAGCATGGACGCTGGCGCGGCCGAGAAAAACAACATCTACGTTTCCGAGCCATATTTGGAGACGGCCGGCAAAGCAGCGCCCCTCGAAGCCACGCTTTATTTCAATTTCAAGCGTTCGGCATTGGAGCGCGACATGCGGCTTGTGGGCAATTTTTTCGATATGCCGCACAGCGATGCATCCAAAATCATTAAAATAAAAGAAATAATGGGAATAGGCGACGGACAATCGCTCTCGCCTGTCGTGCCGCCATACGGCAACGGCCCCGCCAGCGGGTGGCTATACCTGATTTTCATCCTGCCCGTCCTTGCCTGCGGAGTCGTTTTCGTCTACAACGCAATGCACCTGTCCATGGTCAGGGAGATACGGCAATTCGGGCTGTTCCGCGCGATAGGGATGTCCACGGGGCAGCTGACGCGCGTGTATGCCGCGCACGGCGCGATAATCGCGGCGCTTGGCGGCGCACTCGGCATACTGGCCTGCCGCCTGAGCGCGGGCTATGTTATTCCGCAGATACTGCGCCCCCTCAATGTCATGGAGGGCAGCGTGCAGGCTTGGCTGTCGCCCACCCTATGCGTCGTCGCGGCGGCAATGTCGCTCGCCACCGTGGTTGTTGCCATAATGGTCACGCTTCGCAAGGCGTCGAAAATCGGGATAGCGGACTGCGCGAAATACAGCGTACGCGGCGCGGCGCGAAAACGGGCAAGGGCGGCGGCAACGCCCTGCTCCGCCGATGCCTCTGGCCCACGTGGCATGGTAACAATAGGCGATATTGCCAGAAAAAATATATCGAGCGGCATCGGGACAACCCTGCCGTCCATTGTCATCCTTGTTATCGGCATAGTGCTGTTCAACGTGGTGTCAGCGGTCACGGCGAACATGGATGCGGGAAAATACGCGGACTATGCGCTGGGCGGCGCGGACATCCTCGTGCAGGACACGTATTATGAGGCCTCATACCTGCGCGACACGGCGGTCACCGCGCAGAACGTCGAAAGCATACGAAATATTCCAGGCGTGGCGAACCTGTCGCTCATCAGCGAGATGGACGTGCAGATGAAATACAGCCCCGCGCTGGAAGCCTATATGGAGCGCTTTGAATCCAAATACGGCGAGGTCTATGAAAAAGCGGAATACATGGAATCAAAGCTGGTGGGCGCAAGCGCGAGCCATTTTGACGGGCTGGCAGAGCGCGACAGGCGGCGAATCGATTTTGAGGATTACGGCAGAGGACAGGTTTTCCTGGCAGGCTCGGATAGCGACATCCCTCTGGACGGCACCGAATTGGAGGTGAGGCCACAAATCGGCGGCATGTTAGTTACATTAAAAATCGACCACACTATTCCAGTAGACCAAATCAACGTGGGTGAACAGCCGCTGCCCTATGTCTACATGGACCCGTCGGCGCTGGACGCGCTAGGCGAGCCGATAGTAAGGGAAATCCGCGTAGCCCTGGGCGGCGGAGCCGACTACGCCAGCGTGCTGTCAGAGGTGCGCGATATCGTCCCGAGCGTGCCAGAAATATCAGTCAAGGACAGGCTGTCGGAGGAAAAGGCGTTCGCGGGCTCACGCGACACGCTGAGGCAGGCAGGGTTTTTCGCGGTATTCCTGCTGATAGCCATAGGCATGATAAGCGTGGCGAACACGATGATTTTCGCGATACACAGCCGCAGGTTCGAGCTGGCCGCCATGCACAGCCTGGGCATGACCATGGGACAGGGCATGAGGCTGGTCGCGTTGGAGGGCCTGTGCTACGGATGCGTCTGCGGCGCGCTGGTGCTGGCGGGCGGGCTCGCGTCGGGCAGCGCTGCGGTGAAGCTGCTCAGCGAGGAAGCGGAGTACATGGACGTTTCGCTGCCCCTGGCCCCCTTGCTGACCGCGGTAGCCCTGGTGGCCTGCCTGTTCGTATCGGTTCCAATCGTCGTGTTCCGTTCATACTACGAGCAGCCCATAGCCGCACTGCTGCGGGCTGAGTGAGAGGGGGAAGGGCTATGATTGTCAATTAATAACGCGAGCGCTTGACACTGGGCACAATTTTTGTTATTATAACATATAAAACATATAAGAAAAATATGCTTTATTTTGGCCGCCAACCGCGCTTTCGCGGTTCACGAGTCCGCGATTCACAGATCCAGCCGGCGGGGCAAAAACGAAGCAATTAACGAGACGATAAAATCATGAAAGAGGTACGCATGATGGCAGAATCCATTATCACTACGGAGGGGCTTTGCAAGAGGTTCTCCGGCACGGAGCGTGGTTCCGAGATCACGGTGCTTGCCGATATCAACCTTTCGGTGGAGAGGGGGGAGATATTCGGCATCATCGGGCGCAGCGGCGCGGGCAAGAGCACCCTGGTGCGCTGCATCAATTAT
>JAIRPC010000062.1 GCA_031257215.1 Eubacteriales Family XIII. Incertae Sedis bacterium | reverse complement strand
GCCCTTTCCATGCTATACTATTAACATGCGGATAATTGTTGCGGCGGGGTATACTGAATCCCTCGCCAATTTCAGATATGACTTGCTGAAAGAGCTGGTGGCGCTTGGGCATGAGGTTCATGCCTGCGGGGCGGAGCCTGACAGCGGCAAGCTCGCGGATATCGGCGTGGAGTTCCATCAGGTGCCTATGGACAGGCAGTCCACGAACCCCGCCGCCGACATGGGGCTGATTCGCCGTTACGGGAAGCTCATGCGCGGCATCAAGCCAGACCTGGCTCTCTGTTACACCATCAAACCGAATGTCTACGCCGCTCCCGAGGCGAAAAAGGCGGGCGCCCGCGTGTTCACCATGATAACCGGGCTGGGCAACACCTTCGTGCCGGGCGGGGCAAAGCGGCGCCTTATCCTGCCTATCGTCAAGAAGCTCTACCGGCGCTCGGCGGCCGTCAGCGACCGCGTTATATTCCAAAACCCTGACGACAGGGAGGAATTCCTGCGTGAGGGGATCATCCCCGCGGGCATTGGCGGCGAAAAGGCCGCGCTCGTGAACGGCTCGGGCGTGAACATGCGGCATTACGCGCCAATGCCGCCCAGCGGAAAGCCCGTATTTTTCATGGCGGCAAGGCTGCTGCGGGAGAAAGGTGTGGTAGAATATATCGAGGCGGCGAGAATGGTCAAGGCAGAATACCCGAACGCCGAGTTTCGCCTTGCGGGCGGCTACGAGAGCGCGGGGTTTGCGCTTGGACAGAGCGACCTGCGGCCGTATATCGACGACGGCAGCATAGAATACCTCGGCGAGCTCGCTGATGTCAGACCGCAATACGGCGATGCCATGGTGTACGTGCTTCCCAGCTTTCGCGAGGGCACGCCGCGGACGGTGCTTGAAGCCATGTCCTGCGGGCGTGCGGTGATAACGAGCGACGCGCCGGGGTGCAGGGAAACCGTGGTGCCAGGCAGGACGGGGCTGTTAGTGCCGCCAGGCGACCCGAAAAAGCTCGCGGACGCCATCCGTTATTTTATCGAACACCCTGACAAGGCCCGCGAGATGGGGCTTGCGGGGCTGGAATACTGCAAAGGCAAATATGAGGTAGGGGCAGTTAACAGGCAAATGCTTGATATAATGGGACTGATATAATGTTAGGATTATGGGAAAATTTCCCACATGAAGCCAGGCGGACAGCTTGCCACATAGCCACCTATATAATGGAGGGAATTTCGCTTCAATGAATCAAAAAAACGCGTCGCGGGCGGGCGGTGAAAGCCCTTCCCCTGTAACAATCAACGACCTGACAGAGGGCAGGGACAAGCTCTCGCTCATAGGGCTCGGCTATGTCGGGCTTCCTATCGCGGTGGCGTTCTCAAAGCACTGCGGCGTTGTCGGCTATGACGCAAGCCCGGACAAAATCAGCAGGCTGAATGCGGGGGTTGACCCCACGGCAGAGGTGGGCGCCGCTGCGCTTGCCGCGAGCCTGGCGAGCGCAGCGAGGGCGGTCGTGTTCACAGACGACCCCGCCGCCCTCGCGGAGGCGCGGTTTCATATCGTGGCCGTGCCTACGCCCGTGAAAAGCGACCACACGCCCGACCTTGGCCCGCTCGAATCGGCGAGCGCCGCGCTCGGGGCGCGGCTGCGCCCCGGCTCGATAGTCGTATATGAGTCCACGGTCTACCCTGGCGTAACCGAAAACGTGTGCGTGCCCCTGCTCGAAAAGGCATCGGGGCTGAAATGCGGGAGGGACTTCAAGGTCGGTTACTCTCCTGAGCGAATCAACCCAGGCGACAGGGAGCATAGGCTCGAAAGCATAGTCAAGGTCGTTTCGGGCATGGACGGCGAGAGCCTCGACACGATAGCCGCCGTGTACAGCCTTGTCGCAAAGGCGGGCGTATACAGGGCGCCGTCCATCAAGGTGGCGGAGGCCGCGAAGGTCATCGAGAACAGCCAGCGCGACATCAATATCGCGTTCATGAACGAGCTCGCCATCATTTTCGAGAAGATGGGGATACCCACGGGCGAAGTGCTCGAAGCGGCGGGGACGAAGTGGAATTTCCTGAAATTCACGCCGGGGCTTGTCGGCGGCCACTGCATAGGCGTTGACCCATACTACCTCACCTACGCCGCGGAGCAGCTGGGCTACCACTCGCGGATCATCCTGCAAGGGCGGTTCATCAACGACGGCATGGGGCAGTACGTCGCGCAGCGTGCGGCGAAGCTGCTCTCGCGCGCGGGCAGGCCGCTGAACGAGGCAAAGGTGGCGATCCTCGGGATCACGTTCAAGGAGGACTGCCCAGACACACGCAACACGCGCGTGGTGGACATCATAGACGAGTTGCGCGAATACGGCATAGAGCCGCTCGTGTGGGACCCCGTGGCGGACCCCGCCGAGGTTGAGGCGGCATACGGCATCCCTATGGTGGACGGGCATGGAATAACAGGGATGGATGCGGTGATTGTCGCGGTGAAGCACCGTGCGTTCGCCGGGCTTGACATCGAGTCCATGCTTGCGGGCGGCGGCATAATATTCGACCTGAAAGGCGCAGTAGACGGCAAGGCGGTGAAAGACCATGAATATTTCTCCCTTTAACGGCATAGAGCTTCCGAGCGGTTCACGCTTTCTGGTAACGGGGGGCGCGGGCTTTATCGGCTCGAACCTCTGCGAAGCCATATTGGGCGCGGGCGGCGCGGGGGCGGACGGCGACATGAGCGACGGCGCGGGCGCGGGCGGCGGCAATGGATACAAGGTCCGCTGTCTTGACGACCTCAGCACGGGCAGCATTGAGAACATCCGGCCGTTTCTCGGCAATGCCAGCTTTGAATTTATCGAAGGGGACATACGCGACTGCCAGACGTGCCGCGACGCCTGCGAGGGGGTGGACTACGTGCTGCACCAGGCGGCTTGGGGGAGCGTCCCGCGCAGTATTGAGCTGCCGCTACTCTACGAACACATCAATGTTATTGGGACACTGAACATGATGGAAGCGGCTCGCCACGCGGGCGTGAAAAAATTCGTCTACGCGTCAAGCTCGTCGGTATACGGTGACAGTGAAACCTTGCCAAAAATGGAAGGTGGCGAGGGTGCGCTGCTTTCGCCGTATGCGTTGACCAAAAAAACCTGCGAGGAATACGGGCGGCTGTACAAGGAGCTGTACGGGCTTGACACCTATGGCCTGCGGTATTTCAACGTATTCGGCAGGCGGCAAGATCCGAACGGGGCATATGCCGCGGTCATTCCGAAATTCATCAGGCAGCTGCTGGCGGGCGAAACGCCCTCCATCTACGGGGACGGCAGGCAGAGCCGCGACTTCACATATATCGACAACGTTGTCCAGGCGAATATCAGAGCCTGCGCGGCAGACCCTGACGCGGCGGGCGAGGCGTACAATATAGCCTATGGCGGCCGCGAAACCCTGCTCGACACATACTATGCCATAGCGAACGCGCTCGGAAAGAATATCGAGCCGAGCTTCGAGCCGCCCAGACAGGGCGACATACTGCACAGCAACGCGGACATCACAAAGGCGCGCGAAAAGCTGGGCTACAACCCGCAGTACAGCTTCGAGGAAGGCCTTGGCCTTGTTATTGAGTGGTATGCCAGCGCACTCGGCGAGGCAGAGTAAAAAATTGAAAAAAAACAATGCGGAAAATCAAAATATTGAATGGAAAGAATCATGGCGCGACGAGTTCATGAAGACCGTTTCAGCTTTTGCTAACGCAAATGGCGGCGTTATTGAAATAGGCAAAAATGACCGCGGCGACATTGTTGGACTTGCAGATACCCATAAGCTCATGGAGGACATTCCGAATAAAATCCGTCTTGCTACTGGCGTCCTAGCAGATGTCGATTTGCACGATGGCAACGGCAAACATTTCATTTCGATCTCCATCAAGCCTTACCCATACCCGATAACATATCATGGCAGATACTACTATCGCTCTGGCAGCACCACGCAGGAGTTAACAGGAACCGCAATCGACGAGTTCATGCTCCGCAAGCAAGGGAGGACATGGGATGGCGTCCCCGTCCCATACGTCAGTGAAAGCGAGTTTGAGCGGGATGCTTTCCGCTTTTTCAGGAAGAAGGCTATCGAAAGCACACGATTAACGTCGGAGGATTTAGAAATCAGCGACTATGCCCTGTTGCAAAATCTTATGCTCATAGAACGCGACTACTTAAAGCGCGCTGCCATTTTGCTGTTCCACCAGAACCCAGAGCAGTGGATTCCAGGTGCTTATGCGAAAATAGGTTTTTTTGAAAATGATGCGGACTTGATCTACCAAGATGAAATCCACGGGCCGCTTCTCATGATGCCGGACAAAATATTGGATACATTATATCTCAAATATTTTAAAGGTATGATTAGCTACCGTGGCACACAGCGTGTCGAAACATATCCTGTTCCTCGCGCCTCGTTGCGCGAAGCTGTTCATAACGCAGTAAACCACAAGGACTATTCATCTGGCATCCCCATCCAAATCAGGGTCTACCAAGACAAGGTTGCCATCTACAATGTCGGCGGGCTTCCTGACGGGTGGACTGTTGAAAAACTGCTTGCACGACATGGGTCACAGCCAAGAAACCCACTAGTTGCAGGCACTTTTTTCCGATCTGGGCTGATCGAATCATGGGGGCGCGGCATTGAAAAGATTATTTCATCTTGCCGTGAGGAAGGAAAGGATGACCCGATTTTTGAAGCTTCCAATTCGGAAATGAGCGTAACGTTCTTTGATAACAGGAAACAGCCGCCCACGAAAAATTTTATAGTGCCATGTGACACTATAATTGAAACTATAAATGGCGCGGCCAATCCCAAACGCATTGAATCGCTCCTAGTGGAAGCTCTTATAGCCAACCCATCAATAACTTATGACGGGTTAGCCAAGCTGCTTTCCGTTTCGCGGAGTACTGTCTCGCGTGAGATAAAAAAATTGATAGAGGATGGGAAAATTGAACGCGAGGGCGCACGCAGGAATGGATCTTGGGTTGTGAAAGGATAAATTGATGCCGAAAACATCTAACGGAAAATTCATTGTCTCGCTTGATTTTGAGATGGCTTGGGGCGTCAGGATTTCCGGCATGAGGGATTCGTATGCCCCGAATATCGCGAACGTGCGCGAGGTTATCCCAAGGCTTATCGACCTGTTCGGCGAGTTCGGCATCCATGCCACCTTTGCGACAGTGGGCATGCTTTTTTTCAGCGGCAAAGCCGATCTGCTGGAAAACCTGCCAGACCTGCGGCCTCGCTACAAATCGCCTGGCTTGTCGCCCTATGATGGCTATATAGACGGTATCGACGGTGGGATGGAGCATTGCTTTTTTGCACCTGACCTGATCCGCAGCATAGCCGCCGCAGGGCATGATGTCGGATGCCACACCTTCTCCCATTACTATTGCCTGGAAGAAGGGCAGACCGCCAACGATTTTGCTGACGACATCAGGGCGGCGGCAAGGGTTATGGAGCGTGAGTGCCCTGCCCCTGCTTCCTTTGTTTTCCCGCGAAATATGGTAAACCCAAATTATTTGAAAATATTATCAGAGGCGGGCATCGCCTCATACAGGGGCAACCCCTCGCACGCTTTTTTCGAGACATCGGGCAGAGGGCTGATGAAGCACCCGCAAATACTGCGGCTTGTGCGGCTCATAGATTCATATATTTCCGTTTCAGGCGACAACTGCACAGCGATAGGCGATATAGGCAAAGCCCGCCCCTACAATATACCTGCCAGCAGATTTCTCCGCCCATATTCGCGACGGCTGCAAGCGTTTGAGCGGCTGCGCCTGCGGCGCATCAAAAAAAGCATGACAAACGCGGCACGGAACGGCATGATATACCATCTATGGTGGCATCCGCATAATTTTGGCGCGAACATGAATGAAAACCTCGCCGCCCTACGCACCATACTGGAACACTACAAGCTCCTCCGCGGCGAATACAGCTTCCAAAGCTGTTCCATGAGGGAGCTTTCTGAAATGCTCGATACGCGGCAGGGAGGTACAGGAGGATGCGACAATGCTTGAATATCGAATAATAAGGCGCGAAGAAAAATACGCGGAGGGCATAGCGGACCTGCTTAACACGGCTTTCTCGCGGCCGGGCGATTTCACCGCGGAGAAGATTATCGACAAGCATTTCACCAATCCCGTGGGCGGCGGTGTGACAGGCATGGCCGCGTTCGACGGCGAAAAGGTCGTGGGCATAGAGTTTTTCATGTCGGGCGAACACCTACACGACGGCAGGATATACAGGTCGGCTCTGTCCTGCGACGCGGCGGTACATCCCGACTACCAGGGCCAGCGCATTTTCCAGACCATGCAGCAGAATATGGAGGATTATTTCCGCGACGAGGGTTATGACTTCCTCACAGGCTTTCCGAACAACAAATCCCGCACCGCCCACGTCCGCAACGGCTGGACAGAGGTATTCGTGTTCGACTACAACATACTCCTGTGCCCGCCGCCAAAGGCCGTTTCCGACATCTTTTTGGGATCGGGTATCTCCCGAAAGGCAAAGGCGGCGAAAAAGGCGGCACAGCTTTCAGTCGGCGGCATGGACATCATATCCCCCCGCGACTACGCCGCCATAGGCTCCATTCGCGACAAATTCCATATGCGGCGAAGCCCGGAGCTCTACGCTTTCAAGTTCCACGACAAATATCACCGCCACCGATATGTCAAGGTGAGCGAGGGAGGCGATATAAAGCTCCTGATGGTCGCAAGGGAGGACAGGCGAAAATTCAAAGGCATTAATCTTACATTTATGGATATAGTTGACTATATCGACTTCGCTGACAGCGACAGCTCCCGCATGGCGTATATCGCTCTCGCATTGGATAATATACGCAGATACGGGCATGCGGCGGTAATATGGCAACAGACAGACACATATGTGAACGAAATGCTGCTGGCGGAATTTCGCTTCAAAAATCTCACGAAAATGAATATCGGAAAATCCGAGCACTATTATTTTGTAAAACCGCTCAACGCCTCCGTACCCGATAGCGTGACAAAGCCGGAGGGCTGGCATTTGCAATGGATTGAAACAGACCTATGATTGCTTATACAGGAGAGAACATATGCCATCTATTATAATCAGGTTGGACGACGCGTGCCCCACCATGAACCACGATAACTGGGACAGGGTCGAGGGGATATTCGACAAATACGGGGTCAAGCCCTTGGTAGGGATCATACCCGATAACAGGGACAGGCTGTTCGCGTGGGAGAGCGACCCCGATTTTTGGGGCGTCACCGCGCGGCGCTGGGAGGACAAGGGCTGGTGCATAGCGCAGCACGGGTGCTACCACCTGTACCAATCTGAGGACGGCAGCCCCTCCGACGAAGCAAAGCCCGGCGAGCGGACCGAGTTCAAGGGCTTGCCCAGGGAGCGCCAGCGCGAATTGATCGATACAGGGTACGCCGCCATGTCCGCGCACGGCATAGAGCCAAAAGGCTTCTTCGCGCCGAACCACACCTTTGACGATACCACCATCGACATACTCCGCGAGTCGGGGCGCTACGGGTTCATCTCCGACGGCCCGTCCTTCGATCTGTTCAGATATCGCGGCATGGCGTTCATCCCGTACATACCCGCATCGAGAAAATTCCCGATAAAGCCAAGGGTATCGACCCGCGTACTGCACCCGAACACTATGGGCGGCGGCGATATCGACGAGCTTGAAGCGTGGCTGAAAGACAGCCATGGACTTGTGGCGTCCGTGCCTGAAATAATGTCACGGCAGGGCGGCATAAAAAACAAGGCGCGGCTATCGGGAGCATTCAGCCTTTATCTCGCGCTCGTCCGCACCGCTGCCGGTCTATACAACAGGCTGAAAGCCCAGGGGGCGAAGCGTGGATAACATGCGCGCAGGCAGCTCCCAGGCGAACCCCGTCCGCGTCCTCCATGTGTTCGGCGGCCTTGGCGTCGGCGGCGCGGAGGTGCGCACTATGGACATATACCACGCCATTGACAAAACGAAGGTGCAGTTCGACTTCATCTCGCACAAGCCGAACGAGGATTATTTCGAGAACGAGATACGGGCGCTAGGCGGGCGGATATACCACGTCCCGCGATACAGGCTGCATAACAGGGCCGCCTACCAAAGGGCGTGGTCGGAATTTCTGGACGCACACCCCTATTATGATACGGTTCACATACACACGACCAACACCGCCGCCGCCATCCTGCCCATACTGGCGCGGCACGGGGTACGGCAGCGCATCACCCACGCCCACAGCTCATCAAACCCAAGCGCGGCGAAGCACATCCTGTTGCGCATGAACAGAAACACCATCAACCGCCTGGCGACTGTCAGGCTCGCGGTTTCGGCGGACGCCGCCGCCTATGTCTATGGCAGAGCGGCAGCAGGCCCAGGCGGGGTGGCCATAGTGCAGGATGCCATCGACGCGAAAAAATACGTATTCAACCCCGACACGCGGGCCGCCGTCAGGGAATCCCTCTCGTTGCGGGACAGCTTTGTTAT
>JAIRPC010000030.1 GCA_031257215.1 Eubacteriales Family XIII. Incertae Sedis bacterium | reverse complement strand
TGCGTGCCGTTGCCCGCCGCAATGCTCTCCATTATCGGGACGAACACCTGTAACGGCACGTCGTTGTCGGCGTAGCCGGCCTTGTCCACGAGCGGGAAGCGCAGGGATTTCGGATAGGGCGTGGACGCGTTGTTGTAATGGTCGGTCAGCACCGAGCCGTCCGCGTTCTTCCAGATGTCCAGCACCTCGGCCTCCGACATCGCGCCCGTCGGCTCGCCGTAGTTCCAGCCGTAGCCACTCTCGTAATATTTCAGATGTTGCAGGTAGCCGAACATGTCCTGGCCGTTCAGGTTGATGGTCATGCCCTTGAAGCCGAGCGTGGCGTAATAATTTCCGTCCTCGACCGTGAGCCTGGCCGTGTGGTTCACCGCGCCGTCCGCCATGGACTTGGAACGGTGGTCGGCGCTCCTGATCATGTCGATGTGAACTGTGTAGCTGCCGTCGGGCAGGCTGTCCTTGTCGAGCTTGGACGCGTCGCCGCTCGTGACGAACATGGTAACCGCGATATTGAGGGAGCTCGTGGCGGTGCTGACCTCGCGCGGCGTGGCCCAGTCGTCGGCCGCGATCTCCTCGGCATCGGCAATGGCTTCCTGCAAGGCGTTCCACGACGCATCCGTGTGGCTGCCCTTCGCGAGCGCCTTGGCTTCGGCTATCTTCCCGTTCAGCGCGGATTTGTCGGCTATCTTAGCTGGGTCTTTCACGAGCGCGCCCTGCGCCGCGACGAGCGCGGCCTTTGCCTCGTCCACCTGTGCCTGCGTCTGCCCGCCGCTCTGTGCGCTTTCAAGCACTGTCTTGGCCGCCGCCAGCGCCTGTGCGAACGCGCCCCAGGTTTCGTCTGTGAACACCGAGCCTTTCGCGACAAGCTCGTCGGCCGCGCCGACTGCCGCTGACAGCTCGGAAGCGTCGGCTTCGTCCGTGGTGATGTCGTAGATGGGTGCGTTCAAATGGAAGTCCAGGCGGCACTCTGGCCAGCTGCCGCCCATAGGCATAACACGGGGCTTCAAGTAGATAGGCTTCTCCAAACTGTCTGCCGCCATCCTGAACCAGACGCTGTTGCCGACCTGCGAGTGGCGCAGGGTGTCTGTCCAGTTGCCGGCAGTAGCCGCGGCGTAGGTTTCGGCTAGCGAATACTTCATGGCGGGGATGTCGTTAGCGCTGGACGTCGAGATGTCCACTTGGTATTTGCCGGCTTTCCTCACCACCTTAGCCTGGTGCGTGAAATAGGTGTCTGCCATGCTGAACGACGCGGTGTCGCGCTTCATGATGGAGTACGGAACCAAATATGTCCTGCCCTCCTGCAACTCCGCGTCCGCGCCTAGGGCTTCCCCTACGATAACCGTGATATGCACATAGACCGGCTTTGATGTGCCTATTGTGCTGATGTTCGGATTGGTTGCTTTTATTGTCAGGGTGTTAACGCCTGGCAGCAGATTGCTGAACGTATATGAATCCGTGAACGGCGTGCCGTCTACCGAGAACACGGTGGACGCATGGTAGGCGTCTGGCGTGAACGCAATGTTTTTTGTACCCGCAGGCACGATAAGCGATGCCTCGCCGTTCACGTCGGTCAGGCCAGTCGCATAGCTCACATCCAGTTTGCCAAAATCGCTGTCGATAGCGCGAATGCTGGCGTATGTTCCGCTATTGATAACAACGCTTACTGATGGAGCCGTGCTTATCGCTCTCATTGTTGCCAAAGCCTGCGCCGCGCCACTGCCTGGCAACGGTTCGTTGGCAGCAGGATCCAGAATCATCATATCGCCAAGCGATACCGTGCGCAGTTTCGTCAGACCGTCAAAAAAGTTTGCGGGTAGGTCGGTGTAACGGTTGCCTGAGGCAGTGAACTGTTGAAGCTCCGTGCATGGCCGGATGTCAGGCAATGATTCTACGCCGCTTAACAAGAGCGAGAATGTGGTAAGCAGTGGGAAGCTGCTCATGTCTGCTGCACTCATATCGCGGATGTTAAGATTGTTCATCCGTAAAATCGTAAGAGCCCTTAATACCTCAATATTCTCAGGCCAATCTTTGAGTTTATTGTTGCTGATGTCCAGGGTTTTAAGCGCGGTGAGACTGCTGAGGTCTGTGTTTATCTGCCCGATCTGGTTGTAGCTGATATCCAGCGATGTAATCGCCTGAGCCTGTGCGACACTGTTCGGTATATCGGTAAAATTGCAAAATGCTAGGGCTACTGTCGTCAACTGAGGGCAGTTGGCAACAAACTGTGGCATCTCGCTTATCGGGCAATTGCGAATGGTTAGAGACGTCAATGCAGGCATGCCATCTGTGGCACCGCTCTCTATGCTGGTGCCTTCTACCGTGTCAGTAATTCTAAGTGTAATGATTTTATCGTTGCCCGCAAGACCGCTGATGTTGCTCACTGCGGGCTGCGCTATTTCCAGCTGTCGAAGCCCTGGAAGCGTTCCCTTTAAAACATTGGCACGAGAGAAATCCGCAATTCCGCAACGAACTACTTTAAGGGCTTGCAGCTGGATATTCTCTATACCAACAGGCAGCTCATAAACATTCTCCAACCTGAGAAGATTCAGTTCCAGCAGTGAAGCAGGCATTTTGGGCAATGCGGTGAGCTCGGGCAGGCCAACAAGCTTGTCATATACGGAGCCGGATGCTGCGTAATGTCCGAGTGTCAAAGCCGTTAGCGCTGTTGTGTCAAGGTCGGGTATACTCCTAATCTTTGGCATCAGGACATGCAGGGTCGTAAGCGCGGGCGGCAAGGCGCTGACCTCTGGGAAGGTCGTGCAGGCATAGCTTTCCAACGCCATAGTTTTTAAAGTCGTAATGCCCGAGAGGTCGGGCAGAGTTGTAAACCTACCGTTCCTGAGCGTAAGAGTTGCAAGAGCGGTTGCGTACTGGATACCGCTGAGGTCTGCTGCACTGTCCACAATGAGCTCGCCTGTGAGCGTTTCCATCTCGCTTTTCGTTACGATGTGCGTGGATGGATCTGGTTTGCCAGTAAGTTTGGCGCAAACGGCTGTTTGAAGGGCGACGTCAGCTATGCCCGCGCTTTCGTTGTCTGCGCTCTGTGGCAGAGCGACGCGGTTGACCCTGAGCGTATAGGCCTGCGTCGTTCCGTCTGCGGCGCGAACGTCCACTGTAAAGCTGTTCTGCCCCATTTCAAGCACTGGTGACGATGCCAACGATGTGATCGTATATGCTGGCGGCAAAGCCGCTAAGACTTCTTTGTCGTTTACCGTGGCATAGCTGTTGTCTGCATAGGACTTAAAACCCAGATCCAGTTGGCTGGCTATGGTGTCTCCCAAGTCAATCTGATATGTATCAGCGGGGATTCGGTTAAGCGTATAGCTCGTTGCAACACCTGTCAAACTAGGTGTTGTTACTGCCATCCCTGGCTTTGCCACCCAGACCTCAAACAGGTCGGCGAGCTTTCCCTGGTTGTCAAATATGAAATTATCTATCCCCAAGGCAACGACATTCTCAAAACCAACAGTGTCCTCATTGGGATAATAATAACCACCGCTGACATCAAAGCGCTCCAATGCGGGCATAACGCAGCTTGCAAGTTCCAACTTGGTGATGCCGCAATTGGATACATCCACCACGCGCAAGCTGGGGTACACTGCGGCGAGAAGCCCGAAATTGCTGAGCAGGCCGTTGTCTGAGAGGTTAAGGACTTCCAGGTCAGCCATATTTGCAAGATAGCGTTTTAGCCCCGCAGAACCATTCCACGTGGGGTTGGCAACGAAGCTGCTTCCGACCACCGTAAATGGCGAGGCGAGGTTGCAGTTGCTTAGATTCAGCGTCTTTAACTTTGTCAGTGCGCCTATCGTGGCGCTGCCCGCGAATGCGTAGCCCAGCGGGTTGCCGCTTAGGTCCAGGTTTTGCAGGTTGACAGCCTTGGCAAGGCCAGTGACGTTCGTGATGCCCCTGCCATGCGCGTCCAAGGTGGTCAGGCGGGCCATCATGTTCTCCGTTACCGGCTTGCTTTGGGCGTCGCTGTCGCCCGCGTACTGGACTCCGAGCGCGTCCAGTATGGCTTTGCGCAGGTTCAGATCCGTGATGCTCACCGCCGCGCTGTCGTCCTGCCACGCGATATCGCTGAGGAACAGGCGCACGGACTGCGCCATCGGCATGGGCGGGATTCTCAGTTCGAGCAGTGTCGCGCCGAGCTCGCCGCCTGTCATGCGGAGCTTGGCGGTATAGGTCTTGGCATCGGCGTCCGCCACCGTATTCTCCGCGTCGTAGCGGGTGGCTATGCCGCCCGCGGACACGTATGTGTTCAGGCCGTTCATGCCCGCCACGTTGATAGCGTTGCCTGTCGGTGTGGCGAATGTCACGGTGGCGTAGAGTACGCCGCCGTCCATTTCAAGCGTGGCATCCGGCGTCAGGAACTGCGCAAGCATGGTGGTGCCCTCGTCGTTCGTGGCGTGCCTGGCGGTGATTTTCGCCGTGCCTGTCTGTGCGGCGGCGGCGGTGGATGCGCCCTGCGCCTTTTGCTTTGGCGCGTCCTTCGAGTCCGCGAACGCGCCCGCGGGCAGGGCGAACATGGACGCGACGAGGGCGAGGGTCAGCAGCGCGCAGGCGGCCTTTCTCGCTATGGCGCGTTTTGTTGGTTGTGGTTTCTGGTTCATTAATTATGCCTCCTTAGTGTCAGTGTGTTCGTTGGTTAGTTTACGCTAACTTACTTTACTATGTTATTGCCCTATTGTTTCTTTGGCAACCCCTTGTTTTGTTGTTGCCATGCAACAAATATGTGTTATTTTGGGGTGGTTCTGGGCTTTGGCGCTGGTTTTTCAATGATTGCGTGTGGGCAACAAAATCTCGGTTATTTTGTTATTTGCGCTGTATCGCCTCGCCCTGCTCGCAGTGACTGGAATCCGGTTTCCTTTGTTCGGTTTTTACTCTGAACAGGAAGTAATAGACGTGTAGCGCCCAGATGATGGCTAGGGTTGCCCTGCCGATGGGGACTTCTTTCATCATTATGAAGCCTATCGCCATCAGCGCGGTGACGGAGCAGAGTATGCACGCTTTGGTTTTGCGCGGCATGGCCCTTTTCCGCACGAAGCCGTCCAGGTGTTTTTCGTAGAGCTTTGTGGACATGAACCAGTCGTGCAGTTTTTTTGAGCCCCTTGCGAAGCAGAACAGCGCCAGCAGGAAGAACGGCACGCTCGGAAGCAGGGGCAGCACGGCGCCGACCGCGCCCAGCCCCAACGATATGATGCCGCAGACTATGTATACGTATTTCATGTTATTTTATTTCTCCTTGTCTTTCAGCGAGAGCGCTCCGCTCTCCATTTCGTATATTTCCTCCGCTACGCGCAGGGTGGATTTTCTGTGCGACAGCAGCAGGACGGTCTGGCTCCGCCCCGAGCCCTCGCAGAGCGCCCGCAATATGGCGCTTTCGTTCAGGCTGTCCAGGTTGCTGGTCGGCTCGTCCAGCAGCATGAGCGGCGCACCCGAGAGGAACGCCCGCGCCAGGCCTATGCGCTGGCGTTCGCCGCTCGACAGCCTTTCGCCCAGCTCCCCGACCTGCGTGTCAAGCCCGTCGGGCAGGCTTTCTATGAACGGCAGGATGGACGCTTTTTCGCAGGCGAGCACCACCTCGCCCATGTCCGCGCTCGGCTTTGCGAGCCTGATGTTATCGAGAAGCGACCCGCTGAACATCTGGGTTTCCTGCGTCATATAGCTTTGCAGACCGCGCAGACATGAGGTGTTCACGCCTTTCACGTCCTCGCCCGACATGGTGACGCGCCCCGCGTCTACGTCCCAGAACCGCATGAGGAGCTTCAAGAGCGTGGATTTGCCGGAGCCGCTGTCGCCGCAGATGCCGACGATGCGGCCCTCGGGCAGGCGGAAGTCCAGCTCGCGCAGGGTGGGCCCTGGGGCGGTTTGGGATGGCGTGTCCGGACCCGCCATGACGCTGGTGGAGGCGGGCTTGTTATATCCGAAAGTAATTTTTTCGCAGGCCATGCCTTGGCAGGGGACTTCCTTGCCGTTCGTTACCTCCTCTACCGCGGGCGTCTCGTCCAGCAGGGCGAATATCCTGGCGGCGGAGGCGAAGGTCTGGACCAGCCCGCTCGACAGGTCGGCCACGGCGGACACGGGCGCGAACGAGCCCGGCACGGCAACCGCCGCGAGCAGCACGCTCGCGTAATCAAGCTGCCCCGCGCGAAGCAACAGGAAGCCCGCCGCGAACAGCATCGCCGAGAACAGCAATATCGCGGCGGTTTTCAGCGCGGCGCTGCGGGACTCCGCCGCCTTGATGCGCCCCTGCGTTCTCGAAAGCCCCGCTGAAAGCTGGCGCAGCCGGGCGAGCCTTGCCGCGCCGTCGCCGTACTGTATGGTCTGATCCACCCCGCGCAGGCTGTCCAGCATAAAGGCGCTCTGCTCGCCCAGCGCCTTGCGGTAGCTGTCGCCTGCCGCCGCCGTGCCCTTCGCGCCTATGCGCGGGATCAGCGCGGCTATGCTGAAATACGCCACCGCCGCGGCCAGCGCGAGCAGGGGGTGGAGCGACGCGAGGAACGCGCACACGGACGCGCTGACCAGCACGGCTATCAGCACAGGGGATATGGTGTGCGCATAGAACACCTCGATCAGCTCTATGTCGGCGGTGATCATGGATATGAGATCGCCTTTGTCCCTGCCCTCTACCCTAGCGGGCGAAAGTCGGCGGAGCGCACCGAACACCCTGTCGCGGATGACCGCCAGCAGCCTGAACGCTATGTAGTGGTTCAGGCGCTGTTCCAGGTAGCGGAACACGCTGCGGCAGACGGCGCAGGCCGCGATTGCGGCTATCAGCAAATGGAACGGCATGAGCTGCGGCAGCCCCATTGCGCCTAGCAGGATGTAGCCGCCTAGCACGGGGATGAAGATGGTGCATAGATGCCCGAGAGAGCCGATAAGCACCGCGCCGCACATGGGCAGGGTGAGCGGGCGCACGAGCCCTAGCAGGCGCAGGGCTATGCTTGCGGTTTTTGGCGTGCTGATGGGTTCGGCATTACGCATGGCACACCTCCTGCTTCGTTTTCGCGGGATTGTCGCGTGTGGATTGCGGCTCGCGGGCCGCAATGACGGTTTTTTTGTATCGCATATCGCGATTTGAGCCAGGCTTATATTTTTCCAAATCTTCTTGTTCTTGGTACATTGCGGCGTACTCGCCCTCCTGTTCTAACAGCTGGCTGTGCTTGCCTTTTTCTTGGATTTTGCCGTTTTTCAGCACGTATATCATGTCCGCGCCCACCACGTTGCCCAGGCGGTGCGATATCATCAGCACGCTTCTTGTCCTTGCCAGGGTTCTCGCCGCCGCCACTATCAGCTGTTCGCTCTCCGCGTCTATGTTGCTCGTGGCCTCGTCGAATATGTATACGGGGCTATCGCGCAGCAGGGCCCGCGCTATGGCAAGCCTTTGCTTCTGCCCGCCTGATAGGTTGGCGGCGTTTTCGCTTATCCGCATGTCCAGCCCACCGCGCCCTTTCAGCTCGTCCGAGAGCCGCACCATGTCCAGCGCCTCCCAGAGCAGCTCGTCGCAGGCGCCCCTGCGGGCGGGGTGCAGGTTTTCGCGTACGGTGCCTTTGAAGATATGGCTGCCCGCGCTGATGAGCGTGATGTTCCCTGTAATGCTTTCCGGCGAAACCTGTGACAGCTCCCTGCCGCCCACCTTGATGCTGCCGCCGTAGCCGCGCCTCGCGCCTGACAGGATGGCGGACAGGGTGCTTTTGCCGCTGCCGCTCTCTCCGACCAGGGCGGTGAAGCCCGCGGGCGGGAGGTCTAGGGTCACGTCATACAGGGCGTAGGCGCTTTCGGGTTCTTGTGCCGAGTCCGGCTGCGGCGGTGTTTGGTCGTAGGAAAAGCTCAGACCATTGATTGTTATTCGGGTATCGCTTGGGTCTATCCTCTCGCCGCCTCCCACGTGTTCCTCCGTATCGAGCAGCCTGAATATCTTGCCCGCCGCGGAGAGCCCGTTCATGGCTATGTGGAAATACGAGCCGAGCAGGCGCATTGGCAGGAAGTATTCGGCGGACAGCAGGAGTATGAGCAGGCAGCCGCCCGCGTCCACCGCGCCGCTCCTGAACTGGACGACGGCGATAATGCTGCCGAGCGCCGCGCCGCCGTAGGCTATCAGATCCATCACGGTGATCGAGCCGAGCTGCATCACGAGAACCTTCATCGTGACGCGGCGAAATTCCTCTGCGCGGCGGTTCATGCCGCTGTGCCGCTCGCCGTCCGCGCGGTAGATTTTCAGCGTGGTCAGCCCCTGCACGTTCTCCAAGAACTCCGAGCCCAGGTCGGTGTAGACGCCCCAGTACCTGTCGAATGTCTTTTTCGCGAATTTCGATACGCCGATAATGGCGAGTGGAATAACAGGGACGCAGGCGAGCATCGCGGAGGACGCGGGCGCACTGACAGGAAGCAGGACGAAAAACAGGGTGAGCGGCGCGGCGCAGCTGTACGCGAGCTGCGGCAGGTATTTGCTGAAATACACTTCGAGCTGTTCGACGCCCTCGCCCGCGAGCTGTATCACCTCGGCCGTGTGTACCCGCTCCTTGTACGAAGCGCCGAGCGCTAGGGTCTTGGCGTATATGCGCTCCCTCATCGCGGACTTGATTTTCTCGCCCGACAGGAAGCTCATGCGGCCGCTGAGCCTGTCCGCGAAAAACCTGGCGACGGCGCAGGCGCAGACTATGGCCAGGCGGACCGCCATGCCGCGCTCCGTCCACGCGCCATTTGCCAGCTCCGCGAGCGCGCCGCAGATGGCGTACACGGCGCAGATATACGCGAGCAGGGATGCCCACTGCCCTATGGCGCTCCCCGCCATGTATTTGATGGAGCCTGGTGACATGCTTATCAGTCGTTTGTTGAACATGCGTTGTTGTTGCCTTTCTTTGTTATTGGTTGCGGATTGCGGCGGCGCTTGCGGCGGTTCGCGGTGACGGGGGTGTGCCGTGTTTTGCTGCTGTCCGCAATGACGTGTCTTTGTTACGCTTGCAATACGTATTGGGTTTCTTCCGTTTTTATTATTTCCAGCCTTATGCCGTAGATGGACTCTATCCGCTCGGGCGTCAGGGCTTTTTCGGGGCTGCCCTGGAACGCTATCCTGCCGCCTTTCAGCCCCACTATCACGTCGCTGTATCTGATGGCCTGGTTGATGTCGTGCAGCACCATCACTATCGTTATGCCGTACTCGCTGTTGAGCCGCCTGATGAGCCGCAGGATTTCCACCTGGTAGCGGATGTCGAGCCATGTGGTCGGCTCGTCGAGCAGCAGCAGCTTCGTGTTCTGCGCGAGGGCCATGGCTATGAAGGCGCGCTGGCGCTGGCCGCCTGACAGCTTCATGACCGACTGCCCGCGATACGCGTCCACGCCCGTCACGTCCATTGCCCATTCTATGCAGCGGCGATCCTCCTCCGTGTGCCCGCCGAAGAACGACATGAACGGTGTCCTGCCGTAGCCGACCAGGCGCTCCACCGAGATGTCCGCGCTGACCGTGTTGGACTGCCCGACGATAGCGACCTTGCGGGCGTACTCTTTCAGCGGTATCGCGCCGATGGGCTTGCCGCCGAGCAATATCTCGCCGCCCTGCGGCGCGAGATTCCTAGTCATGAGGTGGAACAGTGTCGTCTTGCCGCTGCCGTTCGAGCCGAGTATGGTGGTGACCTTGCCCTGCGGAACGGCGAAGTCTATGTCGCGCAGCACGCTCTCTTTCCCATAAGAGAACGACAGCCCTCTAATTTCCATATTCCTTTCCTTTCTTTTTCAGCAAGATGATGAAGCACGGGCCGCCGAATATCGCCATGAGTATGCCTGCGGATATCTCGTAGGGTGCGGCCACCGTCCTGCCTACCGTGTCAACCGCCAGCAGCATGAACGCGCCTGTGAGCATGGAGAACGGAATGAGCGCCTTGTGGTCGGAGCCGACGAGCAGCCTTGCGATATGCGGCGCGCACAGGCCGAGAAACCCTATTACGCCCACAACGGCGGCGCTCACGGACGCGAGCGCAACCGCGATCAGCGAAACTATTATTCGGCTCCTGTCCACGTTGACGCCAAGGCTTCGGACTGTCCTGTCGTCGAGCGACATGAGGTTGCAATGCCTAGCGGTGAGCGCGGCGAGGGCAAGACCTATGGGCGCGTAGGACGCCAGCAGGCGCACGTCCTGCCAGGTTTTCATGGTGATGTTGCCGTTGACTATGGAAGCCACGTTCGAGAGGTTGCCGCCGCTGAACGAGTTCAGCGCGTCGGACAGCCCCGTGAACACGACGCCTACGGCTATGCCGACGAGGATGACGCGCACGGGCTGGATGCCCGAGCTCCACGCGAGGCTGTACACGAGCGCGAACGCGGCAAGCCCGCCGAGCACCGCGAACATGGGCGCCATGAAATAGAGCGCGGGGAACAGCGCCGACACCGCCACCGCGAAAAATCCGGCGCCCGCCGATATGCCGATAATGCCGGGGTCTGCCACGGGGTTTTTCATGACCGCCTGCAACAGCGCGCCCGACGCGGCGAGGGCGGCGCCCGCGAGCATGGAGATGAGTATGCGCGGGAAGCGCAGGTCGTAGACGGTCGCGACCTGTTCGTCGTA
>JAIRPC010000016.1 GCA_031257215.1 Eubacteriales Family XIII. Incertae Sedis bacterium | reverse complement strand
AAGCGGCACGGCATGGCGGACAGCATGCATATCGACGATTTCGAGGAAACGCTGTGCGCGGACGACGAATATTCCGAACCTGACGAAGCGGTAGGCAAGAGCCTGGCGGCGGACAGGGTGAGGGCTATCATCAGCAAGCTGCCGCGCGCGAGGAAGCAGGTCATTATAATGTATTATTATGACGGCCTGAACGACAGGGAAATAGCGGAAGCATTAGGAGTTTCGCGCAGTACGGTAAAGACAAACCTGATGCGCGCGAGAGAATCCATACGAAAGGCATTGGGAAACAGCGGGGACATAATGGGTATTGACGGGGAGAACAAGTATCAGGGCAACAACGCGGCGCCAAGCCAGACGCTCGCGCTTAATGGCGCGGCGATAGCTCCGCTTATTGTGGGAGTGCTGAAAAGCGAGGCTGACGCGGCGTTCCCGGCGAAGCTGCTCGCATCGCTCGGCGCACGGTTCGAACACGCGGTGGGCGCCATACCCGACGCGTCAAGGCTTCAAGCCGCGCAGCAGGCAGTCCAGCCTCCGGGACAAGGCAAGCTCGGAATCATCAGTTCGACAGCGGTACTGGTCGCGGTCACGCTTATCGCGGTCACCTCACAGCCCCCCGCCGAACCTGCCCGCTACGAGCCGCCGCAAGCCACCATCGAGTTCGTGAGCGACGAGCCTGTGGAAAGCGTGAACCCAAGCGACGTATCCCTGAAAATAGAGAACAGCTGGGGCGCGGTTTCATGGAAGCTGTTCAAGGGCGGAGAGGAATTGGCCGGCGGCGAGGGCGAGTTCGGTGGTCAGGTCAAGGGGCTTGCGGCAGGAAATTATCGGATAGAATGGGAAATAAAAGACGGAAATGGCAACCGCGCAACGGTAGGCAGGGATTTTGTTATCCAGCCTCCCGCCCAGTAATCAGCCGTTTCTCCGCGTATCGTCCCGCCCCTAAAAAAAATTAAAATTCTTTTCAAAAATGTGCAACCAATTTGCTGCTTTTTGAGACTATATTAACTGTGATAGGAAAAATGTTCGCTGGCTGTGCCGGTACTTACGTGAACGCTTGAAAAACGCTTGTGTCAGGCGGTGTCCTGTCAGGAAGGGGAGGCCGTATCGCCGTGCATAGCGGTGAGTGGTTTTAAGGGGCGCATGAAATTTCGTGGGACATCTGGGGGATGTGGGGATACTGCGAAAGCATCGGGGGACAGTGGTTTTGGTTTAAGGGGAGAGCCAGATACCGCTGCCCCGATGCGTAGGGGGGTGGAATCCATAACAAAACACGGTTGTAGACTGCGCGTTCATATGATATTATCTCGCAAGGGATGATTTTTTTTTATATAATTGATACGTGAACAAATACGCGAAACGTTTTTCAATACGATAACAACGCGCAAGCATGGCGGCGCAATGCGGCATGGCGAAAGGAGAAGCGATGAATTTAACAGGACGCAGTTTTATAGAACCGCCCGATTTTTCGGTGGAGGAGCTTGACGGGCTTATTGATTTTGCGGGTGAAATAATGGCAAAGCCGAGCGCTTACGCCGAACGCGCGAAAGGCAGCCTGCTCGCCACGCTGTTCTACGAGCCAAGCACCAGGACAAGGTTCAGCTTCGAGGCTGCCATGTTGAAGCTCGGCGGGCAGGTGATAGGGTTTTCGGGCGAGCAGTCCAGCTCCGCCGCGAAGGGCGAGAGCATTTCCGATACGATTAGAACCGTCGCGTGCTACGCGGACATAGCCGTGATAAGGCATCCGAAGGAAGGCTCCGCGAAAGTCGCCGCCGCCGCTGCGGGCATACCCGTCATCAACGGCGGGGACGGCGGCCACCAACACCCGACGCAGACGCTTACCGACCTCATGACCATCAAGCTCGAAAAGGGCCGCCTGTCAAATCTGAAAGTCGGGCTCTGCGGCGATCTGAAATTCGGGCGCACGGTACACTCGCTGGCACGAGCCCTCTGCCGTTACGACGGGATAGAGTTCATTCTCATTTCGCCCGAGGAGCTGCGCGTGCCCGATTATGTCAAAGTGGATATCAGCGGCGCGGGCGGCTGCGCGTACCGCGAGGTGGAGCGTATGCAGGACGTATTGCCGGAGCTGGACATCCTCTACATGACCCGCGTGCAAAAGGAGAGGTTCTTCAACGAGGAGGATTACATCAGGCTGAAAGACAGCTATATCCTCGACGCGGAAAAAATGAGGCTGGCGCGCGAAGACATGACGGTCATGCACCCGCTGCCGCGCGTGAACGAGATAGCGGCGGAGGTGGACTCAGACCCGCGCGCCGTGTATTTCAAGCAGGCGAAAAACGGCATGTACGCAAGGATGGCGCTGATACTCTCCCTGTTAGGGATTGAGTGAACGCGAGGCAGACGAAATAGAAAGGGATATGTAGATGGAAGTCAACAGCATCAACAAAGGCATAGTTATTGACCACATCCGCGCTGGGCTGGGCATGAAGGTGCTGGACCACCTCGGCGTGGACCAGGCGAAGGACACGGTGGCGCTCATTATGAACGCGACATCCGCGAAGCACGGGCGCAAGGACATCATCAAGATCGAGAACCTAACGGACGTGGACATCGCCGCGCTCGGCCTGTTCGACCACAGCGCGACCGTGAACGTCATAGAGGACGGCAAGATAAAGCAGAAGATACATTTGAGCCTGCCCGAAACGGTCAGGGGCGTAATCAAATGCAAAAACCCGCGCTGCGTGACCTCAGTAGAGCCGTCGATACAGCACATCTTCCACCTGGTAGACGCGGGGCGCGAGGAATACCGCTGCGAATACTGCGACGAGATCGTAAGGCTGTAAGGGAGGCGCAATCTCACGCACCTGCACAGCAATGAAACAAGAGGATGTAACCCCACCCCACTCGTCATTCTCGGGCTTGACCCGAGAATCCATGAGAGGGTACGGTGATGAAACAAGAGGATGTAACCCCACCCCACTCGTCATTCTCGGGCTTGACCCGAGAATCCACGCACAGGCGCAGCAATGAAGCGAGAGGATATAATTGTTAATAATTGAAAATATTAGAATAGCCACATCGGAGCACCCCACACCCACGACCGTCGCAGTGGACGCGGGAATCATTTCCTCCGTGAGCGGCATTGATGGCGCACGAAGCGGCGGCGGCACGCGCGTTATCGACGGCACGGGGCTGTGGCTCGCGCCTGGGTTCGTCGATATCCATGTCCACTTCCGCGACCCTGGCTTCACGGCGAAAGAGGACGTCATGAGCGGCGGCCTGGCGGCGGTTCGCGGCGGCTACACAACAGTGTGCTGTATGCCGAACACCTCGCCCGCCATAGACAGCGCGGGCACAGCCATGTACGTGGACGGGCAGTCGCGCCGCACGCAGTCCGCCAACATCTTTTCAGTCGGGGCCTTGACTAGGGGACAGCGCGGCACAGAGCTTTCGGATATGCGGGGCATGGACGGCGCGCCTACGCTCTGTCGCGAGCTGACGGGGCATGGCGTTGCGGGTGTCAGCGAGGACGGCAAGAGCCTGATGGACGAGGGGCTTATGCGCGAGGCATTGTTCCTCGCGAAATCGCTAGGGCTTCCCGTCATGGATCATGCAGAGGACAGCGCGCTCACAGGCGGCTGCATCAATGAGGGCGCTGTATCGAAAGCGCTCGGAGTGAAAGGCATCCCAGGCACAGCGGAAACGAATATTGTCGAACGCGACATCAGGCTTGCCCGCGAGACGGGAGCGCATATACATATCCAGCACGTCAGCGCGGCGGGCAGCGTCGCGCTCATCCGCGCCGCGAAAGCGGAGGGGCTTCCTATAACGGCGGAAACCGCGCCGCACTATTTTACGCTAACGGAGGAAGTATTGCAGAGCCTGCCGCCGCACCGCCGCGCGCTCGCCAAGATGAACCCGCCGCTGCGCACGGAAGCCGACCGCGCCGCGATCATAGAAGGGCTGTGTGATGGGACGATCGACTGCATAGCGACCGACCACGCGCCGCACGAAGCGGAGCTGAAAGCCCTGCCGCTCGAAAGCGCGCCCTTTGGCATAGTCGGATTGGAAACCGCATTCGCTGTGTCGTACACAGAGCTGGTGCTGGGCGGGCATATGGCGTTGCCGCAGCTCATCGAAAAGCTGTGCGCCGCGCCCGCCCGGATTATCGGGCTGGACAGGGGCGAGGTGCGCGAGGGCGCCGCCGCCGACCTGGCCATATTGGAGCTAGATGGCGAATACGAAATCAACAGCGAGGGCTTCGCGTCGAAAGGCAGGAACACCCCGTTCGAGGGCCGCATGGCAAGGGGCCAGGTACGCGCAACCATCCGATGCGGCGAAGTGGTTTATGATGGCGATTCGGACTAAATGTGAACCGCGTCGCAAAATGTCATTGCGACCCCCGGACCGCAATCCATATATGGCAATCCCGAATAGAGGCGAACGAAAAATATAACAGGAATAATATGAAGAAAAAAATCAAAGCAACAATAATCGAGAACAAGGCAATAGCGGACGGTATATGCCGGCTCGTGCTTGCGGGTGCGTCGGACGGCAGGGACTTCACCGCCCTGGCGCGCGCCGCCGAGCCAGGGCAGTTCTTGAACGTATACCTGAACGACAAAACGATGCTGTTGCCCAGACCGTTCGGGATTTCGGACGTGGAGGATTGCGGCGGCGGGTCGGAGCGACGCCATACAATGAACTCGGAGGTCGCAATGCCGGACACCGCGCCTTGGATCGTCCTCGTCTACGCCGCGGTCGGCGCTGGCACGGCCAGGCTTGCCACATACGAACCAGGCACGGAGATAATGTTGCTCGGGCCGCAGGGCAACGGCTTCGACCTCGCGGCGTGTGGACGCAATGTGCTGCTGGTGGGCGGCGGCCTGGGCATACCGCCACTGCTCTTCGCGGCGCACAGGCTGCGCGAAGCCGCCGCGCGAGACAGCGGCGCAGCCAAATCCGGCGCAAAGGTTACTGCCCTGCTTGGATACCGCGATAGCCAATACTATGCGGAACGCATGGAGGATTTCTGCAACGAGGTATACTGCATTTCGGAGAACCTGCCATCCCTCGCGCCGAGCGCCGCGCCCAGCACGCCGCCACCGAGTGCCCAATCCGCACAGATAACAGGTACGGTAATAGACCTGATCGACAGCCTTGTATCGAAGCGGAAGCTCGACATCTCGGACGCGGCCATCCTGTCCTGCGGCCCATACCCAATGCTGAGAGCCGTAGCGGAATGGGCTTCCAAAAACGGCATTCCCGCCCAGGTGTCAATGGAGGAA
>JAIRPC010000129.1 GCA_031257215.1 Eubacteriales Family XIII. Incertae Sedis bacterium | reverse complement strand
GCTCGGATATCGCCGAGTCAAGCCGCGAGCCCGCGTCGCTCTCTCCAAAGCTGACCCTGAATTCTTCGCACCCGCCCGTGTATGTATAAAGTGAATCCGCCATTTCCTTGCTGTTCCATAGCGCAGCGCCGACGCGCCGCTAGGTTATTTTTCAATAATTAATATAATTTTCCACCGCCGCCCAGCGCTCATTTCTCATGCACGGCATACCTAAGCGCGTAGAGTATCAACAGCCCACAGCCCGTCGTCAGGCAGGCGTCCGCCACATTGAACACCGCGAAGCTGCCAATCGACACGAAATCCGTCACTAGCCCCGTGGCAAGCCTGTCGCAGAGGTTGCCCAGGCCGCCGCCGAGCATGAGGGAAAACGCCGCCATCGCCACGAGCGGCCGCCCATATTTGCCGACCCGCCGATAGGCCATGAACATCACCGCGATTATGACCGCCACGAGCAGGGACTGCATGACCGAAAGCGGCACGCGATGCCCCTGGAACATGCTGAACGCAACGCCGTCATTCAGCGTGTGGTAGAGCTTCGCGAACGACGCCATATCAGGCACAGCGCCCCCGACCGGTATGAAGGACTTGACTAGGTATTTTGTGAACTGGTCCGCCGCAAAGACGATCGCGGAGATGGCCAGGCAGAAAAAGAATGTGCGCTTCCCGCTCAACTGCCTATCGCCTGTTCTTTCGACCGTTCTTTCGCCCATTGCCCGCAGGCCCGTGGATCGTGTCGCCCGCGTCAAAATCCCCGCCGGCGCCGTCCGCGGCATCCTCGCTGTCCGCGGCGGCCATATCCTCGCCGCCCTCAAAATCGTCGGCGAAATCGTCGAGCAGGTCAATGGAGGACGGCGCATCGCCGCTATCGCCCCTCGTGCCCGACAGGATCCCAGACCCCGATAATGTATCTGAATAGAATCTGACGCGGTGGGCGTCGGCCTCCGACATCAGGTTTTCGCTCAGGTTTTCAAAGCGTTCCAGCTCGTTCTGCAAGAGGCTCTTGTACCTCATCTTGAACTGCTCCCAGCGCCTAGCCATCTCCCTGGCCTCCTCGTTGATGCGCTCCACGGACTCCCGCGCCTCGCGCTGTATCCTGTCGGAGTCCAGCTCCGCGTTTTTCAGCATTATCTCAGCGCGCTTCTCCGCGCTGGACGATATGTCGGCCATGAGCGCCTTGGCGGATTCGAGCGTGTCGAATATCGTGCCCTCCGAGCTGCGGTAGCGCTCGATCTCGGAGTTCAGGTTGCGCACCGTGTCTTTCAGCGTGTTGTTCTCGTTGATCAGCTTGTCGATATCGAGCGTTATGAGGTCGAGAAACCCGTCTACCTCGTCCTCCTTGTAGCCCCTGACGCCCTTCGTAAATTCCTTTTTCTGGATTTCTGCCGGTGTAATCATTTTCACTCCTGTATCGAACCAATCATATTATTTGAATAATGTTGCAATAATTCACGCCAGCAGGAGCAATATCCTGCGCAGCGCGTAGATAAACAGCATGGTCAAGAGCAGGGAAAAATCCATCGGCCCAGTGTTGATCTTCGAGAGGATGAGCCTCGCGGGGTAGGTGAGCGGATAGGTGAACGAGGACAGCCCGCGATAAATCGTTGAAATCAAGCCATAGCTGCCCCTGCCGTAGGGGTTCGCAAACCAGCTCAAAACCGCCTGGATGACCAATGCCCAGATAAATATGCTAGTGATCAGATTAACAAAGATAATATACATCGCTAATTATCGCCCCTCGCGCCGCACTTGCCGCCACTGCCATTCACAGCCGCAGACCTGGCAAAACCTCCGCCGCGGCTACCTGTTCCACGGATTGCCGCCCGGCGCGCCGAACGTCATGCCGTCATGGTCGGGGCTGGTTGACACGCTCACGTTTTCGGGCATGAACACGAAGATGTTGTTCGTTATCTTCTGCATATTGCCCGACAGCGCGTAGGTCGCGCCGCTCATAAAATCGAATATCTTTCTCGCCGTGTCCGTTTCGACCTTTTCCAGGTTGATGATAACGGGCTTGCGGGATTTGAGGTTGTCCACAAGCTTCGTGCTTTCCTCGAATATCTTTGGCTCTACGACTACTATATTGAACTGCCTCGTCAACGCCCTCAGAGTGTTTGAGGATGACATCTCTACCACGTTGCCCCTCCTGTTGCTGCTCTGCCCTGTTGTGCTGTTCCTGTAAGAATGCGGCGGATCCCATTCCCTCTCCCGATCTACGTCTCTGTCCCTGTACACCGGCTCCCTGCTGCGGAAGCCGCCATCGGTGCCCGTGTTCCTCTCGGGCAGCCCGTAGCCGCTGGATGAGCCAGGCTTCGGCTGGATGGGTTCTTCGTCCAGGTAGTCCCGTTCATCGAACACGTCATCGTCTACTCCTGCCAAAACCTTTATTTTATCGAACAAAGACATTTAACAATCCTCCATAATTCATTGTAGTTCCTTCTTGGCCGCGGGCGCTAGGCATAGGATCTCGGTCCGAAAATGCCCGTGCCAACCCTGACCATATTGGCGCCTTCCTCGATAGCGACCTCGAAATCATGTGTCATGCCCATGGAAAGCCATTCGAAATCGAGCCTTTCACATGCGGCTTCGCGTCCTATCTTATCATATAACAGCTTCATCTCGCTGAAATATTTACGCACCTCGTTCGGGTCGTCCGAGATGGGGACTATGGTCATCAGCCCCTTGACCCTTATATTGCGGCAATTCTCTACGACCTCTGCGGCTAGCCTGAGAACATCATCTGATGCCACGCCGAACTTGCTGTCCTCTCCCGCAGGATTGACCTGTAACAGAACCTCCATAACAACCTCGGCGGCGCCTGCCCTGCGGTCAATCTCCTCTGCCAGCCTAAAACTGTCGACAGAATGAATCAGTCCAACCTTATCTACGACATATTTTACCTTATTTCGTTGAAGATGTCCAATCATATGCCACTTTATATTGCGCTTTTTTGATGAATTTTCTGTGAACATCCGCAGTATATCGTATTTGTCTGTTATTTCCTGCACCTTGTTCTCGCCAAGGTCCAGCGCCCCCGCTTCCACAGCCGCCTGTATCTCGTCCGTAGTGCGCGTCTTTGAAACGGCCACGAGCGTAATATCGCCCGCGCCGCGCCCCGACCGCGCCGCGGCATCTGCAATGCGCTCCCTAACGGCAGCCAGGTTTTTTGAAATCATCTCAGCGCTAGTTTCCATATATCATTTATACCCCGCTTCCGTCGGATTTGCAAGCACTTCATCAAAATTGTCCACTGTTTTTACCTCGTTGCCGCCGCCGTCCAAAAATTTGTCCGTCGCAAGCGTGCATTTCTCGCCCGCGTTGTTCAGAATCTTGACCGGCACCCATTTGTAGCTGCCGCCACGCTGTTTCACAAAAACGCCGTCCGCTCCGTCCCGCTGGGAGATGCAGGCCTTGTCGGCAACCAGGCCGTTGTACTTCGCGAACTCGATATTCGCGGCCACCCGCCTGACGCGCGCCAGAGCCTCATAGTACATATCCGAGCGCAGGGTCACTTTCAGATCCGCGCCCTCGCGCACCGCGCCCGCCACCTTGGCCCCGACTGACGCGTCCCCAATGGCCACGGTGACCGATGCGCCCGTGGCGTAGCGCTCCATGTCGCTCGGCACTTTCGTCCAGTAGACCATGTACCAGTCGTTGTTGTCAGTCAGCTTGTAGACGGGGTCGCCCGCGTCCACCGCGTCCCTGCCTAGCGGCACGCCCTCCGTCGGCAAGGCCTCCATGCCGCCCCTTGTTATGGAAGCGATGTTCTTGGCGGTGACCAGCTTCTCGCACCCGTCCGAATAATAGCTCACGACCGCCGTTGTCTTGGCCCTATATGTGCCGGTCTGCTTCATTGCCTTTCCCGCGCGCTCCCGCACCGCGTCTATGGCGGCGTCAGTGGCGACCGTCCCCCCCGGCTCCACCGTGATGAGCTTCACGCCCTTGCGCACCTTGGTCCCCTCGGCCTGCTCGTATGTGACCGTTCCGCCGGCCTTCGCGCCATAGAGCGTTTCGTTGCGAACCACAAGCACCTCCGCGCTGTCAAGCACGGGCAGCTCGCCGATTTCCAGCACGATGGTTTTTTCCGTCAACCCCTCCAATTTTGGGAAGGCAACCAGATACAGATAAAGACCGACCGCCGCCGCCACAAAAGCGACAAGCAGCACCATTGTCAAACGTTTCATACCATAACTTTACAACGTAACAGCAATAGACGCAACCAAGAAACGGCAATGTAACATAAACTATAATCAGCTGTAACAATTTTGTAATTCAGCCACAGCCCTTGATGCTTTCGGGGACGACAAAGCCTGCGCCAACCACTAACATAACCAAATTATTTACCAATGAATTTATCGTAGAACCAGTGCGGGGCGATCTTAATGCTTGGCGACATTTTCTCTGCATCATGGTCTTGGTCTATGTAATATGTCAAGGTTGTCTGCACCGTATCAAAATAGGCCACCAATTTTATTGTCGAATAATCGACATATATATCAAGGCTTTTCGGGCAATCAAGCAATAGCCTGTCAAGCTGTTCTCGGATGGGGGCAATATATATGTTTGAGTCATTTGAAAATATTTTTTCGTCAATTCCATAGTAGTATATCGCGCCAGGTGTCGTGTTGTGCTCGGCGAGATATGAAACCACCGCCGCAAGGTCGGTCTTCTGCGTCGTGAGCATATACAGCGCGGTGGAATCGACTTTGTCCAGATTGCTCCATTCGGGTGGGTTGGCATAGTTCAGCACGTCTATCCGGACTTTCTTCACGTTTCCGTTGTGCGCCACTACATAGGCGTTGCATCCGCCTTCTTTTTTGCCTGTTATGACATTCCTCTTCAACCCAACATAGGCGTTGGCATCCATGAGGATGCGAAGCTTCTCGTCCACCACGCGCTTCTTCTTCGCCGTGCCGTAATAGCTGGGCTCCGCCCAGTACGAGTCAAGCCAGTATTTTTTCGACTCGCCCATATACACCTGCACGCCGTCGTACCCGCGGACTTCGCCGGCATTTACCACCTTGGCGTTTTTCCTGTACGGAACGGCACTGACCGCGTAGGTGAACGCGCTGTATTTTTTCTTCTTGCCCTTTTTTATGAATGCCCTGACCTTGTACGTGTATTTCTTGCCAGTTTTCAGCTTCCTGTCCGTCCACCTGACAGCCGCCGCCTTCTTTATCGTTTTCACCTTGGCGTATTTGTGCTTCTTGCCGTCATAGCGGTAGACCTCGTATCCAGAAGCGCCCGCAGCTTTCTTCCAGTTCAGGTTCAGCGACGTGCTGGACACGCGCTTCACGTGCGGGAAAGTCGGGGCGGACACGGCGGCCGACACCGACGATTGCCCACCCATATAGCCTTGCGCAAAAGTTTTGCATGGCGATGGCGCACATGCGAATACAAGCGCCACAACAACAAAAGCCGATAGTGCCGATAAGCGAATCTTTTTCATATGCCCTCCTGAGTCTGCATTCGGATATGCGAAGAATCAAGCATTGAATGAATCATCCTTACTTCTAACATGAATAAAATTGTATACCCAGCGATAAAATGTGTCAACAA
The DNA here is from genome assembly GCA_031257215.1 of Eubacteriales Family XIII. Incertae Sedis bacterium. Lineage (GTDB taxonomy): Bacteria > Bacillota > Clostridia > Peptostreptococcales > Anaerovoracaceae > JAIRPC01. The sequence continues at coordinate 10,840 of JAIRPC010000129.1, read as the reverse complement.
ATTTTTCATGACGCATCACAGAACCAGCATCAGGTATCAGGTAGGCCTCGCATTGCGTGCCGCCGCAAACTCCGCCGCGACCCATATACCGCCGCCAGAAAAAAAAGTCAAAAAACCTATTGACTGAATTCAGTCATAATGATATACTCATATAAACAGCTACAAAACATCGGAGAAAAGGAGCGCATGATATGGCACGGATTACGAAACAGGTAGAGGAACGCCGGCAGGAGATCGTTGACGCTGCGCGGAAGCATTTTATTGAAAGCGGGTTTGAAAAGACTGCAATCGGGGACATAGCCAAAGAGCTGAATATCGCGCACGGGCTGATTTACCATTATTTCAAATCCAAAACGGATCTGCTCTACGCGGTAGTTGACCAGATTGCGACGGAACAGCTCGACAAAACCTACGCGCTGATAGAAGCGCACGACGGCAGCGCTCTGGACTGCCTGCATATCCTTTTCAATCAGGAAAAGGACTTCGATCAATTCAGCAAGCTGTTCGAAGCATTGATCGAAGACCCCGGCGTCATGAACTATGTGAACGGGAAGCTTTTCTATTCGGTGACGCCCGTGCTGGCGCAGCTGATAGCGCGGGGCAACGAGGACGGCTCGTGGGACTGCGACGACCCTGAAATGGCAGCCGTGTTCATACTGCAAGGAGCCAAGGGCATTATGGGCCTCCACTGCGAACACCCCGATAAAGAGAAAAACGGAATGTCGCTGATACTGCGCGTGCTGGGCGCGCGGACAAACAATTAATTATTCGCAAATACAGCAATCCGCCCATTGAGAGAAGAGGAGAATAACATGAACAATGAATCTACTGTGAAGGGCAGCCGCCGAAAACAGGCCGCCGTCATTATCGTTGTCGCCGCGGCCATAGTTATCGCGTTGGCGGTTATTCTGCCGTCAGGCAAGGACAGCTCCGCCGTACAGGACAGCGCCAGCACACAGCCGCTAGAACGGATGGATCTGGAACAGGTGGTTACCGCCAAAGGGACTGTCCACGGGGTGGACAGCCGCAATGTTGTGGTAGGAAATGTGTCGAGCCAAATAGCCTCCGTCAAGGTGTCAGAGGGGCAAGCGGTGAAGAAAGGCGACGTTCTCTGTGTTATGGATACAGAGTTATTGGATCTGAATATTTCGGCCACAAGGGATAGCCTTGACTCCGCGATATCACAGCACAGCGAGAGCGTTGCCCAGGCAAGCCGCCGCGTCAAGGACGCGCAGAGCCAATACAGCTACGACAAGAAGCGTCTGAACGCGGAGGTCAAGAAAGCCAAGAAAGCGCTCGGCGAGGCTAAAAAGAAAGGGGCTTCGGGCAGTGCCGCGCTGCCCGAAGCCACCCTACCCCAGGAAAAAACCGCGGGCGCGGCACAGAGCGGCACGGGAACGGCCTCATTGCAGGCGGCCTATGACGCGGCGGTTTCCACTAGGGACGCGACACTGCGCACCGACAGATCCGCGATAAAGAGCGCACAGGATGCGCTCAAAAGCCAGAAGCTGATGGACCAGACATCGGCGCTGCAAGGGCAGTTGGATGCCTATCTCAAACAGAAGGACGATGCCAAGGTCAGGGCGCCGATCAGCGGCACGGTCACGAGCGTACACGCGAAAGAGGGCGAATATCCGAGCATGGAAGCGCCGATGTTCGTCATTGACGACATAGGCCATCTGCAAGTAGACGCGCTGATACCGGAGTATGACGCCTCGCTTCTCAAAACAGGGCTTCGGGTGCATATCGTTTCCGACGCTATACAGAACGCGGAATGGGACGGCGAAATCGAAAAGATATCGGCGGTGGCATCCGATGAGAGCGGCGACTTCACCATCACTGTCAGAGTGAAATCGGAGCTTGGCGCACTGAAAAGCGGCATGTCCGCAAAGCTGAATATCGTGAGTGACAGCAGGGCCGGCGTGTTTGCAGTCCCATACGGCGCACTTGGCAGCAATGCGAAAGGCGAGCCTGTCATCTACGTAAAACAGGGCGGCGGGGAAAATTCGGATGGCAGCGGCGAGGGCGGCGATAACGCCGCGCCAGAGGAAAGCCGCCGCGAGATCGTCGTTGCGACAGGGCTTGAAACCGACTATTATGTGGAGATATCCGGCGACGGCCTGACAAGCGGCCTGCCTGTGTTGATAGACCCAGAGGGAATTGTTACAGATGAGGCGGCAGACCCGTTGGCCCAGTTCGAGAACAATTGACAGTTAATTATTCATGACTGATCATTGATTCCATAAGGAGGGACAGGTGCAGAATATTATCAGGCTGAAAGGCATTGCCAAGAGCTACTTCGTGGGGCATCCGAATGAGTTTCGGGCGCTCAACGGGATAGATATCGATATCAAAAAAGGGGAGTTCGTGTCCATCATAGGCGAGTCGGGCTCAGGCAAAAGCACGCTGATGAACATCATCGGCGCCCTGGACAAGCCAACGGAGGGGCAGTATTTTCTGGATGGGCTGGACGTCGGGCAGGAACGCGACCAGGAGCTTTCAAGGGTGCGGAACAAAAAGATCGGCTTCGTGTTCCAGACGTTCAATCTCATACCGCGCATGAACGCGCTGCGCAACGTGGAGCTGCCCATGACATACGCGAAGCTGCCCTACCAAAAGCGCACGGAGCGGGCAAAGGAGCTGTTGCGGCTCGTGGGCATGGGAGATCGGATGACGCACCAGCCGAACGAGCTTTCGGGCGGGCAGAAACAGCGCGTAGCCATCGCCCGCGCCGTGGCGAACGACCCCGCCATCATCCTAGCCGACGAGCCTACGGGCGCGCTGGACACCAACACGGGGCATCTCGTCATGGACATCTTCCACAGGCTACACGAGGACGAGGGCAAAACTATCGTGCTGATCACGCACAGCAACGAGCTTGCGGAGGAAACCCAGCGGATTATCGCCCTGCGCGACGGCGAGATCGTCAGCGAACGCGCGGGGAGCGGGAAAGGGGGGCGCGCCGCATGAGCATAGCTGAAAATATCAGATTGGCTTTCGCGAGCCTGACGGCAAACAAGATGCGCGCCGCGTTAACTATGCTCGGCATCATCATAGGCATAGGCGCGGTCATAGGGATCATGACATTGGGCGATTCCCTGTCAGGCTATATGACAAGCACCATGCAGGACATGGGTACGAACAACGTGACGCTTTCGTTGAAGCAGAGGCAGGAGGACGACAAGCGCACAGGCTCTGGCGGCGATATGGCACAGATGCGGCAGCAGATGATGGCTCAAATGATGGGGGCGGGCGAGGAAAGCCCCTACACGGAGAAAGACCTGATCAGCGCGGCGATGCTTTCCGATATCAGGGAGAAATACGCGGACGATGTGGATTATATCAGCGTGTCGGACTCCGTGGGTTCCGGCTCGGCAACCGACGGCAAGAAATACGCGAACCTGTCGCTTCTCGGCGTGAGCGCTGATTACTCGGGCGCGAACGGCATAGACATGAAGGATGGGCGCTTCATCGGGGAGAGGGATGTGGACGGCTCGCGAAAGGTGGCTGTGGTGTCGGAAAAGCTTGCGGCAAAAATGTTCGGGGCGGCAAGCCCGCTAGGCAAGCAGGTTTTCCTGTCTACCGACACCCATTCAGGGACATACACGGTTATTGGGGTGTATTGGTATAAAAGGGATATGATGGACGCGAGCGCTATGAGCGGAGGCTCGGACAACAATCTCTCGACCAACGTATACATCCCTCTTAGCACGGCAGGCAGAATCACGGGCAATGACGGCAGCCAAAGCGTGACTATCGTCACCAAGGCGGGCAGCGACTCCGCCGCATTCGCAAAAGAGGTAGAGTCGTATACGAACGACGTGTTCTACGCGAGGAACAAAGACTATCAGGTGAGCGCGTTCAGCATGGACAGCATGCTGGACACGATGACGCAGATGATGGACACGTTGCAGATCGCGATATCCGCTATTGCCGCCATCTCCCTGCTGGTGGGCGGGATAGGCGTGATGAACATCATGCTCGTATCCATTACCGAGCGGACGAGGGAGATTGGGACAAGGAAAGCGCTCGGCGCAACCAACGGCGAGATCCGCACACAGTTCATAACAGAGGCGGTAATCATCTGTCTTGTAGGCGGCATCATCGGGATAATATTCGGAACCGTGCTAGGCGCGTTCGGGGCGTCGCTGCTCGGCTTCCCCGCCAGCGCGTCGTTGTTCGCCATACTGCTGGCAAGCGGGTTCTCGACAGCAATAGGGCTTTTCTTCGGTTATTACCCGGCAAACAAAGCCGCGAAAATGGATCCCATAGACGCACTGCGGTATGAATAGGAGCATAGAGATTGCGGTTCCATGGGCGCAATCTCTATTCCACCCCTTTCAGCGACCCGGCCATGTCCAAGCAGCAGGCCGCGTCAGGCTCCCTATCCGGCTATCGCCGCGCCGAAATCCTTGCACTGCTGGATGGCATCGCCCTCGGGGGTTTCGTTCACGATAAGGCTTTCCGCTACAAGCGCCGCGCCCGCCTTTTCCATGCGCGCCGACCAATCCCTCATCCACTCGCCGTCGCCCCAGCCGTATGAGCCGAACAGCGCCAGCTTCTTGCCGCCGACCTTTCCCTCGATGGATGCGACGAACGGCTCGAACTCGCTTTCCTCCAAGACCTCCGCGCCCATGGACGGACAGCCGAGCGCTACCACATCGGCATCCAGCGCGGCGTCGGCCGACGCTACCTCGGACACCTCCGCCAGGCTCGCCTCCGCGCCCGCCGCCGCCGCGCCGTCACGTATCAGCTCCGCCATAGCCTTGGTGTTGCCCGTGCCGCTCCAATAGATAATGTTGATTTTCATAGTTCTTCTCCTTATTTCAAACGCTAAAATAACAATAACTTAACATAACAGTTGCCGTTGCCCCGCCACCATAGGACGTGATGGCTGAGGCACAGCCGAGGCTTTCAGCAGGCTCGCGGCGACGTGTATGGACATGGACTCGCGAAGCAGAACCCTAGCGTACCGCCGCGCTTCGTCAATCCGCCTGAATATCTCCTGCGCTCTTTCCAGATCGTGATACACTTTCCAGTAGTAGCAGAAAACGCAGTTCCGCCCCTTGTTCTCGATGAACCCGCGAACGTCCTCTGTGGGGTAGCCCAGGAACACGCCGACCTCATGTGGGAAGCCCGTGCCAGCGTCCGAAAAACGCGACCGCAGATGCCTGAACACCGCAGCGCGCCCGCGGCCCAGCGGGTAGCCGTAGCGCGAGAGCAGAGCCGTGGCGCGGCCGTCCACGAGCAGAGAGCGCATTGCCGCCCTGTCGTATACGAGGACAAGAAGCCCGCCGCCGCGGTTGCCGACCTCCAAGGTAGCCAGCCCCGTCGCCCGCCGCAGGGCGCGCTGCCGCCTGGCCCAATCGGGCAGATAGCGCGGCTTCACCAGCATAAGCGCGGCAGGCTTCGCGCCCCGCAACACAGGCGCCGCAAAATCCAGAAACACCGTCTCAATAATTCCCAACAATCCGCCTCCCTTTCATCAATCCAGTTCCAATCTCAGTTTCTGATACAGTTGCAGCTCATGGTACTGCAACGATTTCCGTTCCTGTTGCTGTGACCGCTCCTGTCAAAGCCTGGGGCAGCAGCCATTCCATCATGCCGCAAGTTAGTTTTAACTAACCATATTGCAAAAAAATATCTTTCCTTTCCTCCGCGACGGAGGATATTGCCGCAGGCTTGTTACATGCAGTACATACGCACTGGCGGCAAGTATGAGGTTAGCTATAACTAACTTCAATCATAATATCAAATCCCCTCTGCGATTGCAAGAGGGAATTGCGATTTTTTTCATTTAATAAGTTAATAAATTATTGCCTGCTGCGAGCGCCGTTGGAAGAATCCAAAATGCGCCCCCCGCGTCATTCCCCTAGCTTATCGGCCGCTTCATGCTCATTCGCCACGAAGCACAGGTGGCGCCCGTTGTTGCACTCGTAGATATAGTCGCGCAGCGGCTTGCTCGTGTATGCGGAAAAGTCTCCGACGATGGCGAGCCGATAGCCATAGTTGACGAATTTCTGAACCACCTCGCCCGCGATCCCCGTCGAGAGCTTGAAGAAATCCTCGCTGACGGCGGCCTTGTTGAGCGCGATTTTGTGGACGCCGCACTCATGCCCGACCGACGCGATCAGGTCAAGCGCCGACTGCGCATCCGCGACAAGCGGCGTTTCGCTATTGACAACAGCGATATCCCCGATAGTTTTTATCTCCATATCCATTCCTTCCTGAACAGTTATTCCTGTTTTCGCTTTCGGTGGCGCGAATGAACTGCGGATCGCCGCCTGCTCATTCGCCACGGTATTTTGCCGCCGCTGCCGCAAGCAGGGTTCGCTCCTCCTTGCCAAGCTCCGCTTCGCGCGGACCGCCCTCGCCAAATTCGCGCAGATATTCCTCGAAGAGATCGGGGCGCCTAGCCATGGTCAGTTCCAAGGATTTCTCGTATTGCCAGATCTGGATATTCCTATGATGCCCTGACACCAGGACAGGCGGCACATCCATGCGCTCCCCCGCGATAAGCGCTTCGGCGGGGCGCGTGTACTGCGGGTATTCGAGCAGGCCGGAGTACACGGACTCAACGTCGTGCGATTCGTCCGAGCCGAGCGCCCCCGGCAGGAGCCGGCATACCGCGTCCACCAGCACCATCGCGGGCAGCTCGCCGCCCGTCAGGATATAGTCGCCTATCGAAACCTCCTCAAAGCCATACGCGTCGAGCGCGCGCTGGTCCACGCCCTCGTAACGCCCGCAGAGCAACACCACGCGCTCCTCGCGGGAAAGCTCCTCGGCAAGCTTCCTGCCCAGCAGCCTGCCGCGCGGCGACATATAGATATAGCGCCCGCCGCCCGGCGCTATGCTTTCCAGCGCCGACGCTATCGGCTGTACCGTCATGACCATGCCCGCGCCGCCGCCGAAAGGCGCGTCGTCCGTCCGCCTATGCCTGTCCTCGCTGTACGCCCTGATATCGTGCGCCGCCATCTCGACAATCCCGCTGCCCATAGCGCGGCCAACGATGCCCGCGCCCATGAACGCCTCGAACATCTCAGGGAAGATCGTAAGTATGTCAATCCTCATCCGCGCCACCGTTGCCGCCATCATCAGGAGCATCAACACAGCAGGGACGGTTCTTTTTGTGTCGCCGCACCGCTATCTCGCCGATGCCGTCGGGCAGCCGCACCACTATCCTGCCATCGCCTGGCGCGACCGACAGCACGAATTCGTCCACCATAGGAAGCAGGATCTCTTCGCCGCCCGCGCCGGGCGCGATACGCAGGATATCGTGTGCGGGGTTGTCTATTATTCCCGCCACCTCCCCGACGCGGCCGCCGCCCTCGTCCACCACTTCAAGCCCCGCCAAATCCTCGACAAAATAGCTGCCTTCGTCCAGCGGCGCGAGAGAGCCCTTTCGCGCGTAGACCAACGCGCCTATCAAGGACTCGGCGGCCTCGCGGGTTTCGACGCCCCTGACGCGCAGTATCGGGGTCTTGCCCGTATACCTCATGGACAGCACCTCCACGCGGTAAGGCCCGCCGCCGTCCGCTGCGCGCCTGGCGCCAGAAAGCCCGCCCGCAAGCCTTTCAAAGCTCCGTTCGGCCTCTCCCCCACGTTTTGGCGTACCGCCGCATATAGGCCGCGACAAAAAAAGCTCCTCAATCCCGGCGATGCGCTCACGCTCGCCAGAATCGTGGAAGAGCTTTATTTCGCCTCTGAGGCCGCTGGCACCAGAGATTTTTCCTATCCTTATGAAGTCGGGACCCACTCGCCGGCTATTGCAGTATCTCTACGGATACGCGCTTGTTCTCTCTCGTCGCGACAGCCTTGACCACCGTGCGGATCGCCTTTGCGATACGGCCCTGCTTGCCGATGATCTTGCCCATGTCGTCTTCCGCGACGCGAAGCTCTATCGTGACCTCATCCCCGCTGACGGCTGTACGCACGTCAACGGAATCAGGCTCGTCCACGAGGGACGTTGCTATGATCTTTACCAGTTCCTCCATATCGGTCACCTCTATTCGTTATTGCCGTCTGCGGCATCGTCGGCTTCGCCCGAACCCTCCGCAGCGGCCTCCGCGCCTGGGGCAGAAGGCTCGCCCGCAGCCTCGCCGCCGTCCGTGTCCGCGCCGCCGTCAGCCGCTTCCGACGGGTCGTCGTACACTCCCGCCTTTTTCAGCAGAGCGCGCGCCGTGTCCGTAGGCTGTGCGCCGTTGCCAACCCATTTGCGCGCCGCCTCGACATCGATCTTGATCTCGGCAGGGTCTTTCAGCGGGTCGCACCAGCCCAGCTCCTCGATAAACCTGCCGTCGCGCGGGCTGCGCGAGTCCGCCACCACCACCCTGTAAAAGGGCTTCTTCTTTGCACCCATCCTTTTGAGTCTGATCTTTACTGCCATAAGCTTTTATTCTCCTTTCACATGCTTGTTTTTTTCGCCTGCCCCAGCTCGCGCGAGCCAGCCGTGCAAAAAAATCTTACGCATCCAACTATTACAAATTATTACAAAATAATAATTATCAACAATAACTACCGCGCAGGGTGCTTTCTCACGAAAACAGCCCCGGGATGTTCGGCAGCCGCTTGCCGCGCTTGCCGCCGCCGCCCATGTACTGGCGCATGAGCTTGCGGGATTCCTCGTATCGCTTCACTAGCGTGTTCACCATCGACACGGGCTGCCCCGAGCCTGCCGCAATCCGCTTGCGGCGGCTGGCGTTCAGTATCGCGGGGTCGCGCCGCTCCGCTTTCGTCATGGAGCGCATGACCGCCTCCATGCGGACGAGATCCTTCTCGCCCTGTTCCAGCTCCTCGTCCTTGACCTTGCCCGCGCCGGGGATCATCCCGATACGGCTCGCGAGCCCGCCCATTTTTTTGATCTGCCCCATCTGGTCCAGAAAGTCTTCGAGCGTAAATTCGTTCTTGCGCATCTTGCGTTCGAGCGCTTCGGCCTGCTCGTCGTCGTACTCGCGCTCCACCTTCTCGATCAGCGAGAGCACGTCGCCCATGCCGAGTATGCGCGAGGCCATACGGTCGGGGTGGAACGGTTCTAGCGCGTCGAGCTTTTCGCCCACGCCGATAAATTTGATCGGCTTGCCCGTGACCGACTTCGTGGACAGGGCCGCGCCGCCGCGCGAATCGCCGTCGAGCTTCGTCATGATGATGCCGTCCACGCCGAGCGCGTCGTTGAAGCCCTCCGCCGCGTTGACCGCGTCCTGCCCCGTCATAGCGTCCACGACGAGCAATATCTCATGCGGGCGTATCTGCTTTTTCAGATCTTTTAGCTCGCCCATCAGCGCTTCGTCTATCTGCAAGCGCCCCGCCGTGTCGATAATCAAAATGTTATAGCCGCGCACCTGTGCGTCCTTGATGGCGCGGCGCGCGATATCCGACGGGTCGCGGCTCTCCCTGTCCGTGAACACGGGGGTTTCCGTCTGGCGCCCCACCACTTCCAGCTGGTCTATGGCCGCCGGGCGGTAGATGTCGCAGGCGCAGAGCATGGGCTTCTTGCCCTCCGAGCGCAGCCAGCTCGCCAGCTTACCCGCCGTCGTGGTCTTGCCCGTGCCTTGAAGCCCCACGAGCATTATCGCGGTGAAGCCGCTGGGCGAGAAAGTGAGCTTGCTGTTCGTGCCGCCCATCAGCCCGACCAGCTCGTCCTGCACGATCTTGATGACCTGCTGCGCGGGGTTCAGCCCCGAATGTATCTCCGAACCCTTCGCTTTGTCGCTGACGGTTCGGACGAAATCCTTTACGACCTTGAAATTGACATCGGCTTCGAGCAGGGCGAGCTTGACCTCGCGCATGGCTTCGTCGATATCGGCCTCGGTCAGAACACCCTTGCCTTTCAGTTTTTTGAAAACTCCTTGGAGCTTCTCGGACAATCCCTCAAACGCCATTGTTCTCTGTTAATCCTCTCAAATATCCACAATCTCTTCGATCCTGCTGCGGACCTGGGGGCTGATCTCGCCAACCATGTCCAGCCACGCTTCATGCCGCGCGATAAGCCCTAGCTTCTCCTCGAACATTTCGAGCTGGGACTCCGCCCTTTTGAGCGTGCCATGAACGCCCTGACGGGTGATGCCGATAACCTCGGAGATCTCCCCGAGCGACAGGTTCTCCTCATGGTAGAGCGAAAACACCTTGTTCCTGTTGTCCGAAAGCAACCCGCCGTAATAATCGTAAAGCAGGCTCATGCGAGCCATGTCCTCCGACGACATCCTAGCCTCGGCTTTGCGTCCACGCGTACTGCCCACAGCGAAACCTCCTTCCGCAAGCAACATCGATCATGCCAAAATAATACCACACGCGGCGGGTGGATGTCAAGCGGATTGATTGACAAGTTCTATGTCATGTTTCTCCTGGATGTCGAGCATAAGGAGAGATTAGAACTGGCAAAAAAAAAATAAATAATACCCACAAATGATAAAATTCGTGGGTATCCCGATATCTACTGGGCAGGGTTTGGTACCGGAGACCGGAATCGAACCGGTACAGTTGTTGCCAACCGCCGGATTTTAAGTCCGGTGCGTCTGCCAATTTCGCCACTCCGGCAAGCGCGTTGCCTTGTTTCGGTCTTTCGGCATATCGTAGCGGCCAGAGTTAGTATACCCCAATCGCGGGGGTGTGTCAAATGGATAAATTTTCCACGTAGCGTCGGCGCTGCCGCCCTGCTTCTTACAGCCGAAACGCGGTACTCCACGCGTCCTCGAAGCAGCTTCTGAGGCCGCGCGGCGAGCTCGCATCGCCGATGGTTATCGTTTTTATGCCTATATCCGCGAACCTTGCGGCTTCGCCCGTATCCGCCGCAAGCCCCGCCGCGTTCACCACGGTGTTGCATACAATGATGCTCTCCGCGCCG
>JAIRPC010000084.1 GCA_031257215.1 Eubacteriales Family XIII. Incertae Sedis bacterium | reverse complement strand
ACCTTGTATTCAATATCCCAATCCAGATCCGGATCCTGCTGTGCCAAGGCGGTAAAGGCGTCGTTGATAAGCTGGTAGTATGAGTCGGGCGCATCAGCGTAGAAGCCTATGGTTTTTTTTTGTGTCAGCCCTTGCTCGGGGTTTTCGGCAAAAAGCTCTTTGCCCGTTTCGGGTTCTTGGACTGCTGCAGAGCCAGAGGCGACTTCCGCATTCGTGCCGCCCAGTTTTGGGGCAGCCCCTTCTTTTGGATATATGCAGACAATAATAACCACCAGAAATATCGCCGCTACAATAATGTATAGCTTTATCCTATGCGTTTTTTTCGATTTCATATCCTCTTCCTCTAATATGATCTTTACCGCTATAAGTGATTTTATCACATACGGAATGCAAAGTGAATCGACAGGCGAAGCAGCTTCTGTGCGATTGCTTGAGGAATAATAAAAATTATGCTTAGTTTCCATAAAATCATATAAAATGGCAATACTCTCTGGCTTAAATGCGCCAAAGAGTATATAATATTGTGATAATATATTATATAGTTTCATAGAAGGAGGAATTTATTAATGGAACTTTTGCAGACTCTAACCCCGATTTGCGCAGCGGCAGGACTTGTAACCGCTTTGCTATTGGGGCTGTGGATCAAGAAGAATGATGAAGGCAATGAACGGATGGTGCAGATCGCCGGCTTCATCAGAAAAGGCGCTATGGCATTCCTACGGCGCGAGTACGTCTATATGGCGGTAGTTATAGCCATCATATTCCTGGTGCTGTTTTTCGTGATAAACCACACGACGGCAGTTCTCTATGTGGTGGGTGCGCTATGCTCAGTGCTTGCCGGGTTCTTCGGCATGAAAGTCGCCACTTGGGGCAATGTCCGCACCGCCAACGCCGCGCTCAAAGGCGGGTTGCCACCTGCCCTGAAAGTCGCGTTCCGCAGCGGCGCTGTCATGGGGCTGTGCGTTGTCGGGCTGGGGCTTCTTGGCCTCGGCATCATATTCATATTGGTTGGCACCGACCCGACCAATGTCATCACGGGCTTCGGGCTCGGAGCGTCCTCGATGGCGCTGTTCGGGCGCGTGGGCGGCGGCATCTACACGAAGGCCGCCGACGTCGGAGCCGACCTCGTAGGCAAGGTCGAAGCGGGCATACCAGAGGACGACCCGCGCAACCCCGCCGTCATAGCGGACAACGTGGGCGACAACGTAGGCGATGTCGCGGGCATGGGCTCCGACCTTTTCGAGTCCTATGTCGGTTCGATCATCTCTGCCATAACGCTTGCGATTTTCGTCAAGGACATAACGCCGCAGTTCGGCGAGAAGTTCGAGCTTCCCCCGATGGAGGGCAGCATATTCCCGCTCTTCCTCGCAGCCATAGGGATCATCGCGTCGATTATCGCGATATTCTTCGTTCGCGGCAAGGATGGCGGCAACCCCGCCACGGCTATGAATGTCGGCACGTATGTCAGCACCGCCATCATTATCGTAGCGTCGCTCGTCATGAGCAATTATATTTTCGGCAATTTCAACTGCGCTATTGCCGTTATCGCGGGGCTGATCGTCGGCACCGCCATCGGCAAGATAACAGAGGTATACACATCAGCGGACTATAAATCGGTGCGCTTCATCGCGAAGCAGTCTCTGACGGGCGAAGCCACCACCATCATCAGCGGCATAGGCGTCGGCATGATGTCCACGGTCTGGCCCATTCTCTGCATAGCGGCGGGTATCTGGGCGGCGTACGCTTTCGCGGGCATCTACGGCATAGCGCTCGCGGCGGTCGGCATGCTCTCTACGACGGGCATGGTCGTGGCGGTGGACGCATACGGCCCAGTGTCGGACAACGCGGGCGGCATAGCGGAGATGTCCGAACTGCCAAAGGACGTCAGGACGATAACCGACAAGCTGGATTCGGTCGGCAACACGACTGCCGCCATCGGCAAGGGCTTTGCTATCGGGAGCGCCGCGCTGACGGCTCTTGCGCTGTTCGTTTCCTACTCGCAGGTGGTGGGGCTGAACATTCTGCCTGTCGATCTTGAACATGCAAAGATTGAAAGTATTGGGATTAACTTGCTGAACCATTGGGTGGTAATGGGCCTACTCATTGGCGCCATGCTCCCGTTCCTGTTCTCGGCCATGACCATGAACAGCGTTGGGCGCGCGGCGAACCAGATGATCGAGGAAGTCAGGCGGCAGTTCCGTGAGGACAAGGGCATCATGGAAGGCACGTCGCTTCCCGACTATGAGAGGTGCGTGGACATTTCGACCAAGGCCGCGCTGAAAGAGATGATAGCCCCTGGTCTCCTCGCAATAGCCGCGCCGATAGTGGTAGGCAAGGTGCTGGGCGCCGCCGCGCTCGGCGGGCTTCTCGCGGGCGCGCTCGCTTCGGGCGTACTGCTGGCCATCATGATGGCGAACGCGGGCGGCGCGTGGGACAACGCGAAGAAGCACATAGAGGAAGGCAACCACGGCGGCAAGGGCAGCTCCGCGCACAAGGCGGCTGTCGTGGGCGACACGGTAGGCGACCCATTCAAGGACACGTCAGGCCCGTCGCTGAACATCCTCATAAAGCTGATGACCATAGTAGCAGTGGTTTTCGCGCCGCTGTTCTTGTAGACATAAAATCATCAGACAGTTTGTGGGAGAGCAACGCATCTGCGGCTCTCCCATTTTTTTGCCGTTTACATACCTGCATAATAAAAGGCGTGGCCAGACAGAACGCCGTGCCGCCCTATTCTTCCTGCGTTATTCCGTGCTTTGGCCTTGTCCGCGCGCTCTCGCGCCGCCGCCCTGAGCTGAAGCGCGCCGCCTGTGCCGCTTCGCCGCAAGCACGGCTATCAGTATACTGGCCGCCGCAAGCAATGCCCAGAGTATGGGATTGGCGCTATCGCCAGTGCCTGGGCTATACCCGCCGCCAGAACCGCTGGCACCGCCCGACCCTCCGCCTTTCCCGCCTTTTTTGCCATGCGATTTGCCGCCGCCCGAATCGCCGTTATCATTGTCGTAGTCTGACGTTCCGCCAACGGGCGCGGTCGCTAGCGCGTAGGTGGAGAACTTGCCCGCATGGATCAGCACATATTGGCCGTCCACCTCGAAATACTCGCCCGCCGCGTTCTTGTTCTCCGCGCCTAGTCCCAGCGCCTGTACCGCGGGCTTACCGCCCGCCCCCGTGCCGTGTACGCGGTAGACCGCCGCCAACGCGCCCGTAGACACCGTGGAGGGCAGGCGGAACGAGATGACCAGGCTTCGCCCCGCGCCGACATCGGTAATATGCTGTGGATCGCCTGCGGGTATGCCGAAGCGGTCGTAGCATGTCTTGACGAGCGAGAAGTCGTAATACTCCACAGCGGTGTGCGCCTTTGCGGCAGCCGCCGCCACTATGGCCGACTTGTCGGCCGCGGGTATGCGCGACGCCGCGCCTGATGCCCCGCCTCCGAGATAGTCCACCATCAGCTTCAATTCCACGATGCCGCCGGTATTCACCAGCCCGTCCAGCGCGTTGCCGATAGCGTCGAAGATGTTCCTCGCACCGAACAGCTCCGGCAGGCCGTCCACAGACGCGGGCGGCGCACCCTCCAATATCTGCACGACGCTCTGTGTGCGTCCCAGTACCAGCGTCAACAGGTTGCTGTCATCTATGCGCCTGCCCGATATCACTTCGTATACGATGCCGTCCGCGACCCTCACGCCGCGCGTTACGCGCTCGCCGTCGAAATCCGCGACCACGTTATAGTATCCGTCGGCTATGTGTGTGAACGTGAAGCGCACCCTCTCGCCGTTTCCGACCGATAGGGCGATCGGCGCCGCCACCACGATATTGCCCTCCTGTATAGTCACGATAGCCTTGCGGCTGTCGCCCGACTGGTTGTCCACTATGCCGGGGATCTCCGCGCCACCGCCGCCATAGCCGCCCGAGGCCGGTACGCGGAATACGGCCGTGTCAATGGCATACGGCGCGTTTCTCGCCACCTCCGCGTCTGTGGCCGTAAGGCGGACCTCATAGTCCCTGCCAGGCGTCAGGGCGGCGGCGGGTATATACCAGGCGGGCGCATCCGTATCGCTGTCGAAAAACCTCCATGCCGGCTGTGCGCCGCCAGCGCCGAGCGTGCCGTATTCGCTTTCGTCAAACAGCACAGTCCAGCCAGGCGCGCCCACAGCGCGGTATTCGAGCCTTACGGTAAAGTCGTGCGTCACGCGCAGCACCCGTCCTGTCAGCATGGCGCTGCCTCCCGCCACGACCACGGGCGCGTTCAGCCTTGGCTGTGGCGGCGCGAGCCAGACTGGGAATAGCTCCGTAGCCCCCTCTGGCGGCGCGGCGCCGCCAAGCGCATTCGGGTCGGCCTTCCTCGTCCACGGCGTATCCAGCGTGATCCTTTCGCCCCTGAAATATGTGCGGGACGGCGTATCCGAGCCCCCCGCCGCCCAGGGGTCTGACTCGCTCCATCCGTAGAGCGTGTAGCCAGGCTTTGACAGAGTGCCCGCGTCCGCTACCGTCTGAGTGAACTCCGAAGCAAAGATATATCCGAAGCCAGCACTGCCGACGGCCAACGGCGGCGCACCAGACACGAAGTCCGCGCTTCCCTTGTGGTAGACCAGGTAGCGGCGCTCCGCCCAAGCAGAGCCGCTGGCCGTGTCGGGTTCGAGCGTATATAGCGCGGCGGGGAGCGACACCGTGACAGTCACCGAGCCTTGGCGGAAAACACCGCCTATTATTAACTTCCATATTTTACCATAGTCAGGGTCGTCTGTGTCCGTTACCGCCGGAGCCGCGGCTGACAGTTCGGCTATGTCCGCCCTGCCCTCGCCCGACGCGGTGAGCGAAGCGGTGGCAAGCGTGTTCAAGTCCGCGATAGGCTTGTCGAAGGAGAGGGTCAGCACACTGGTGGTTGCCCTGTCCTCCTCACCGTTGAACGCCGCGCTCACTAGTGCCGGCCCTTTGCTGAGGGACACCTCATCCGCGCCGCCCTCTTCTGGCGCGAAGCTGAACGCGTTCCGCGATATGCTCACCCTCGCGCCGCCCTGAGCCACGCCCGAAAGCGGCACTGTCCATGTCGCGTAGCCGTCGCTGGGATTGCCGCCAAGCCCGACAGGAGTCCCGAACGACGCCGCGCCGGAGTCCGCCCCCATGCCTTCAAGCGACAGCTCCGAAGCCAGAAGCCCCTTGACGGGCGCGGAAAATTCTAGTGTCAGGATACGCGATGTCACCCTATCGGCAATGCCGTCCACGCTAGCAGTGAACGTCGCGCCCGGTTCATACACGAATGTCCATGTGTCGGTAGGGGCGCCCGCCCTTTCGCTTGGTGTCAGCGTTAGCCGTTTGTCGTCCGGATCCAGTCCGCCAGGTTTGGCACCTGTATCGCCATCCGCGTATATGCCGTGGAACAACCCCGCGTACACATAGCCAGGGAAGCTCGGCGCGTCCTTTTCAAAGGCCTTGCTGACCAGTGCTATGTTAGTGTCCGCGTCTTTCAGCTTCACGTTGGCCGCGCCCGAAAGCCCGTCGAACGCCGTGTAGTACACCCTCACCCATTGGTCGCGGTCTGGCGTGCTGCCGTCCGTCGCATAGTCGTAATAGAATAATATCTGCTCGTCCGCCGTGCTGTTCACGACCCATTTTTCGGGATGCGAGTTCGGGTTCGGATCGCTGTCGCCGAAGCGCGGCGGGTTCGCGTCCGCCGTCGGCTCGCCGCTGAACAGCCATTTCGCGTTCGGCTTCTCCGCGTCCACAGGGGTTGGCACTATGCTGTGCGCCGCGTTGCCGCTGGCCGAGCCGTCGTTGGTAACGGCTAGTGGCCGCCCCTTGCGCACTCCAAGCACGTGCGCCGCTGCCACCGCCGCACCGCTTCTGTCCACGAACCTAGCTGTAACAGTTATCGAATCCGAGTTCGGGATGCCGTCCGCGCCTGCCATTTCATAATAGTAGCTGATCGTGGCGTCACTGTTCACAGCGCCTATCCTCACAGTAAAGAACTGCGCCTGCGATGCCGTCGGCGCACCGACGAACTCGAATTTTGAAGAGCCATGTCCCGTTATCTGTGACACCGCGCCGCCGCTGCCGTCGCCAAGGCTGCCGCCCGCCATGATCCCCGCTGCGGTAGGGTTGTTCTGAAAAACCGTTGTGCCGTCCGTGCTGGTCGCGCCCACCGCCACCATGCCCGCCAGTCCCAGCGGCATGCCGTTATACGCGCCTCCGTCCACGATCACCGCCGATGTGTCGGCCAATACCTTGGTCGTGGTGGCGGCACCCGCGCCGAGGGACGGGTCGTAGAGGTAGTGCCGCACCGTCACGCGGTTCTGCTGCTCGTATACGATATAGACGTTCTGCACCTCGGGAAATGAGGCGGGATCGTTGTCATGGTCGGCAAAGGATTGGAGCAGTGCGTCAAAATTCGCGTCCATCTTCGAGAAGTCCGTCAAGGCGCGGTAGGTGGAAACGCCAGGTCCGCATGCGCCGCCCGCGCCGCCGTTCGATCGGATGTGGTTTCCGCCGTCGTAGTCGATATACCAGCCGACGGGCACCAGATGGTTTCCCTCGGGAGGGGTGAACACGCCGCCCAGCTC
>JAIRPC010000050.1 GCA_031257215.1 Eubacteriales Family XIII. Incertae Sedis bacterium | reverse complement strand
GCCAACCCGCTCGTGGGCATGCTTTAAATCGCGCAACACGCCGGGCGGCGTTCGCGCATTTGACCAACGAACCGCGCGCCGCCGATATAGCAGCAGATAGCAGCGAGGGATAGAGATATGATTGCAGCAGGATTGGTGCTGGACCAGCCGTTTATAGGCATAAACGATACGTTCGCCATGTCGATCGTCACGTTTATCGTGCTTTTTCTCATCATGAGGAAGCTGTTCTGGCAGAAGATCAGGGCGTTCATGCAGGCCCGCGAACAGAAAATCGTAGACGAGTTCGACAACGCGGCCGAAGCGAACAGGATCGCTGGCGTGCGGCTCGACGAGTACAATTCCAAGCTCGCGGACATCAAGTCGGAGCGGCGGGACATGCTGGCCGAGGCCAAGCGGAGGGCGGACGAGAACGCGAAAGAAATCATACGCGCGGCCGAGGAAAAGGCGCAGCACATCGTGCGCCAGGCGGAGCGTCAGATAGAGTCGGAAAAAGAGCGTGCGCTGTCCGATATGCGCGAACAGGTCGGGATGCTGGCCGTCTATGTGGCCGAGAAGATTTTGGAGAAACAGCTTGACGCGGGCGCGCAGCAGGCTGTGGTAGACAATGTGCTGATGGAAGCGGAGAGCAGGCAGTGGAAAATCTGACAGCAGACGACATATATGGGACAGCTCTCTACGAGGCCGCTGCGGATCTCGGCAAGGTAGACGAGATTTCGGAGGCCGTGGGCGTTATGTCCGGGCTGTTCGAGAGCGAGCCTGATTTCTTCATGCTGCTCAGAACGCCGTCGCTGCCGCAGTCGGAGCGCAAGGAGCTGGCGCGGACGGCGTTTGAGGGCAGGGTGCCGCAAGAGCTTGTGAATTTTCTCTGCGTGCTGATAGGCAAGCGCCGTATCGGGCAGTTCGCGGGCATCGCCAGGTCGTTTGAAAAAGCGAAGGGCGTGCGAGAGGGCGTGTCCAAGGGCACGATAGAGTCGGCTGTGGCGCTGGACGGTGGGCAGCTGGAAAGGTTCGAGTCCGAAACAGGCAGGCTTCTTGGGAAGACGGTCAGGCTCGAACCAAAGATAGAACCGTCGCTCATTGGCGGCGTGCGGATCTACGTGGACGGCAAGCTGATCGACGCGAGCATACGCCGCAGGCTCGACGAGCTGAGGGAGAAGATAATTAGTTAACACCGTTTAACCGCGTGTGCGGAAAAGGGCAAGTGAAACAATGCAATTACGACCAGAGGAGATAAGTTCCGTTATAAGGGAACAGATAAAGAACTACAAATCCGAGCTGGACGTTTCGGATTTCGGCACCGTCATACAGGTGGGCGACGGCATAGCGAGGGTGTTCGGCCTTTCGGGGTGCATGGCGGGGGAGCTGCTTGAATTCCCTGGCGACACCTACGGGATGGCTCTGAACTTGGAGGAGGAAAACGTAGGCGTCGTTATCATGGGCTCGGACAGCCATATCAAGGAGGGCGACATCGTGAGGCCTACCGGCCGCGTAGTTGAGGTGCCTGTTGGCGAAGCCCTCGTGGGGCGCGTGGTGAACGCGCTCGGCCAGCCGATAGACGGCAAGGGGCAGATAAATACGAAAGAGACGCGCGAGGTCGAATACCCAGCGCCTGGGGTGCTAGCGAGGAAGTCGGTATTCCAGCCATTGCAGACGGGGCTGAAAGCGATAGACTCAATGATTCCGATCGGCAAGGGACAGCGCGAGCTGATAATAGGCGACAGGCAGACAGGCAAGACCGCGATAGCTGTGGACACGATACTGAACCAAAAGGGCAAGGGGGTCATCTGCATCTACGTGGCGATAGGGCAGAAAAAATCGACCGTCGCGCAGATGGTGAAGCAGTTTGAGGACACGGGCGCGATGGACTACACGATAGTGGTGTCCGCCACCGCCAGCGAGGTTTCGCCGCTGCAATACCTCGCGCCATACGCGGGCTGCGCTATGGGCGAATATTTCATGTACAAGGGCGGGGACGTGCTCATCATATACGATGACCTCTCGAAGCATGCCGTGGCGTACCGCGCCATGTCGCTGCTGCTCCGCAGGCCGCCGGGGCGCGAAGCCTACCCAGGCGACATATTCTATCTGCACTCGCGCCTGCTCGAACGCGCGGCGAAGCTCTCGGACGAGAACGGCGGCGGGTCGCTGACGGCGCTGCCCATCATCGAGACGCAGGCGGGCGACGTGTCAGCATACATACCCACGAACGTCATCTCTATCACCGACGGGCAGATTTTCCTCGTGTCGGATCTGTTTTTCTCCGGCCAGCGCCCCGCGGTGGATGTGGGCATATCCGTGTCGCGGGTGGGCGGCAACGCGCAGATAAAGGCGATGAAAAAGGTCGCTGGCGCGGTCAAGCTCGACCTTGCGCAGTACCGCGAGCTGGCGGGGTTCATGCAGTTCGGGTCAGACATAGACAAGGAGACGAAAGCGCGGCTAGACCACGGCGCGGTTCTCATGGAGGTCATCAAGCAGAAGCAGTACAGCCCTGTGCCGGTAGAGCACCAGGTCATGATATTCTTCGCGGCCGTCGAAAAATACCTCGACGACGTGGGCGCGGAGCTGATAGGCGATTTCGAGAAAGGGCTGTATCCATTCATGGACGCACAGTACCCAGAGGTGCGAAAGGCTATCGCGGAGAAAGGCGAGCTGACGGACGACGCGGAGGAAGCGCTCCGCAAGGGCATACTGGAATACAAAGAGCAGTTTTTGAAGAAGGACGAATAACGTGGCAGGCGCGGGCAATATACAGGATATCAAGAAGCGCGTAAAGAGCATTACGGGCATAGAGCATATAACGAACGCGATGAAGCTAGTTTCGGTCGCGAAGCTTCGCCGCGCGCGCGCCACGCTCGACCGCACGCGCGCGTATTTCCATTCCGTTACCGAGTCTATTGAGGACATATTCCACAGCACGGACGAGATACCGTCGAGGTATCTGCGCACGAACAGGGAAGCGAAAGCGAAAGCGCCGTGCTATGTCGTGATCACGAGCAACCGCGGGCTGGCAGGTAGCTTCAACACGAATATCATCAAAAAAGCGGAGGAGGAGATGCGCGGCGCGGCATCAGGCGCGGGCATAGTCGCGATAGGCGGCAGGGGCAGGGATTATTTCAAAAGGCGAGGATACGCGATCCTCGGCGAGCATGTGAGGCCGCCGGAGCATATATCGTTCGTTGAGACGCACGAGATAACGAAGCCTATTATCGACCTATACGACGAGGGCAAGGTGGACGAGATAGTGCTCGTCTATACGGCGTTCCGCTCGGCGGTGGAGCAGCGCGTGACATCCGTCAGGCTACTCCCGATAGAGATATCGCCTGACCCTGACGCGCCCACAGGCGGGAAATACATCGAGTACGACCCCTCCGCCGCGGACGTGTTCGATTACCTCGTGCCGAAATACGCGGAGATGATGATATACCAGGCCATAGTGGAGTCAGCGACCTGCGAGCACGCGGCAAGGCATATGGCGATGGAGAACGCGACGGACAACGCGCGGCAGATAATAGCCGACCTGAACCTGTTCTACAACAGGGCAAGGCAGGACGCGATAACAAGGCAGATAATAGAAGTGGTAGGCGGCGCGGAGGCACTGGACTAAGCCTACGGCCAGACAACAGAATCATTGGAGAAGAACGAGAGGAACGAAATGAGCGCACAGAGCGAACAGAGCATCGATACCGTGAACGCCGCCGCAGATGGCACGGCGGTGGCTAAGGGCATAATCCATCAGGTCATTGGTCCTGTTATTGACGTGAAATTCGACCAGGAGCATATGCCGTCGCTCCTGAACGAGATCGTCATCAGGTGCGGGGACTGCAATATTGTGGCCGAGGTCGCGCAACACACGGGCGACGACATAGTGCGCTGTGTCGCGCTGGCGTCCACCGACGGGCTTCGGCGCGGCATGGAGGCCGAGGACACGGGCAGGCCGATAGAAGTGCCAGTCGGGGAGGAAGTGCTGGGGCGCCTCTTCAACGTTGTTGGCGAGAACATAGACGGCAAGGAGCCTGTTGTTACAGCCAAGAGAATGCCGATACACAGGCCCGCACCCTCGTTCGAGGAACAGGACACCACGGCTCAGATATTTGAAACAGGCATCAAGGTAGTGGATCTCATCGCGCCCTATACGCGCGGCGGCAAGGTCGGGCTGTTCGGCGGCGCGGGCGTGGGCAAGACCGTGCTAATACAGGAGCTGATCAGCAATATCGCGAAAGAGCACGGCGGCATTTCCGTTTTCGCGGGAGTGGGCGAGCGCACGCGCGAGGGCAACGACCTTTACTACGAGATGACGGATTCGGGGGTTATCGCGAAGACCGCTATGGTGTTCGGGCAGATGAACGAGCCGCCGGGTGCGCGTATGCGCGTGGGGCTGACGGGGCTTACCATGGCGGAATATTTCCGCGACGAAAAAGGGCAGGATGTACTTCTTTTTATTGACAATATATTCAGATTTACCCAGGCGGGCTCGGAGGTGAGCGCGCTGCTCGGACGCGTGCCGTCCTCCGTGGGCTATCAGCCCACGCTTGCGACGGAGATGGGGGCGCTGCAGGAGCGCATTACCTCCACGAAGTCAGGCTCGATCACTTCCGTGCAGGCGGTGTACGTGCCCGCCGACGACCTCACCGACCCCGCGCCGGCGACGACGTTCGCCCACCTTGACGCGACCACGGTGCTGTCCCGCGCCATTACCGAGCTGGGCATATACCCAGCCGTCGATCCGCTCGAATCGACTTCCCGCATCATGGATCCGAACATCATAGGCGAGGAGCACTACAACACGGCGCGCGAGGTGCAGGAGGTGCTGCAGAGGTACAAGGATTTGCAGGACATCATAGCCATCCTCGGCATGGACGAGCTTTCCGACGACGACAAGCTGACCGTCGGCAGGGCGCGCAGGATACAGCGTTTCCT
>JAIRPC010000123.1 GCA_031257215.1 Eubacteriales Family XIII. Incertae Sedis bacterium | reverse complement strand
CGGCAAGGTGAACAGAAACCGCGGCCGCGAAATAATAGAAGCGGTAATAAGGACGGGGGCCGACCCGCAGAAATACGCGGACGAGCACGACCTGGGCATGGTGGACGACGAGGGCCTGGTGAAAAAAGTGGCCGCCAATATAATAGAAAGCAACAGCGCGTCGGTAGCGGACTACCTGGGAGGCAAGGAGAAAGCCTTCGGCTTCCTCGTAGGCCAGGCAATGAAAGAGCTGAAAGGCAAGGCCGACCCAAAGGCGGTGAACGCGGCGCTGCGCGAAGCTCTTGGGGAAGCGAAGGGATTGGATTGCTTCGCTCCCGCTCGCAATGACAGCCCCGCGCCCGAGACAAGTCAAAGCGCTCCCCCGCCCAACGCGCCATTGCGGTACGACCCTATCGAAAGCAAATCGAAGGAAGGCTCTATGCGGAGCGCAGCAGAGCGAAGCAAACCGGGCAAGTCAGCCGAGAGCGCGAGCAACCCTTCGCCCAACGCGCCATTGCAGGCAGAGCGAAGCAAACCAAACCAGTCAGCCGAGAACGCGAGCAACCCCGCGCCCAACATC
The DNA here is from genome assembly GCA_031257215.1 of Eubacteriales Family XIII. Incertae Sedis bacterium. Classification (GTDB taxonomy): domain Bacteria; phylum Bacillota; class Clostridia; order Peptostreptococcales; family Anaerovoracaceae; genus JAIRPC01. Next base: position 2,230 of record JAIRPC010000123.1, on the reverse strand, counting down.
CGTCATTGCGGACTTGATCCGCAATCCACTGCCACGGACATGGCTTCTACGAACGAACCCGCTAGTGTCGGCAACATCAAGCTTGCCACCTCCACACGCTACCGCACCTACACCTGCGGCGACATCCGCGAGGGCAATATCGGCGAGAGCATACGCCTGGCGGGATGGGTGCATTCCATCCGCGACCACGGCGGCGTCATGTTCGTTGACCTGCGCGACCAGTACGGCGTGACCCAGGTCGTGGTCGGCGGCGAGGACGCGCTCAGGCTGCACAAGGAGAGTGTCATCTCCGTCAGCGGCACGGTGCGCGGGCGCGACGAGGAAACCTACAACCCGAATATCGGAACGGGCAAGGTCGAGCTGAAAGCCGAAGCCATAGAAACGCTCGGCGAATGCTCCGGCACGCTCCCATTCGAGATCGAATCCTCCAAGGAAACAAAAGAGGAGCTGCGCCTAAAATACCGCTATCTGGATCTGCGCAACCCAGAGGTGAGGGACAAGATGCTCCTGCGCACCGCCGTTATCAAGGATCTGCGCGCGAGGATGGACGCGCTGGGTTTCACGGAGATACAGACGCCGATACTCGCGAACTCGTCGCCCGAGGGCGCGCGCGACTACCTCGTGCCGAGCCGCAAGCACCACGGCATGTTTTACGCCCTGCCGCAGGCGCCGCAGCAATTCAAGCAATTGCTCATGGTGTCAGGCTTCGACCGCTACTATCAGATCGCGCCGTGCTTCCGAGATGAGGACGCAAGGCTTGACCGTTCACCTGGTGAATTTTACCAGCTTGATTTCGAGATGGCGTTCGCAACGCAGGACGACGTTTTCGCGGTCGCGGAACAGGTGCTGTCGGGCGTGTTCAAAAAGTTCGCGGACAAGCCCGTAACAGAGCCGCCCTACGCGCGCATACCGTACGGCGAGGCCATGCTGCGCTACGGCACGGACAAGCCAGACCTGCGCAACCCGCTCATCATTATTGACCTGTCGGAATTTTTCGCGAACGTAGACTTCGGCCCGTTCCGCGGCAAGACCGTCCGCGCCGTCCGCGTGCCGGGCGCAGCCGCGCAGCCGCGCTCGTTCTTCAAATCGATGGAACAGTACGCGCTCGGCATAGGCATGAAAGGGCTTGGCTACGTCACTGTCCAGGATGACCTGTCCTACAAAGGCCCTATCGACAAATTCATGAGCGACGGGCAGAAGAAAGAATTGGCGGAGCTGTGCGCGGGCGAAGGGCAGGAGCTTGGCGCGGGCGACGTGCTCTACTTCATCAGCGACGAGCCAAAGGCCGCCGCGCAGTTCGCGGGGCAGATACGCACGGAGGTAGCGACGCGGCTCGGGCTGGTGGACGAGGGACGCTACGACTTCTGCTTCATCACGGACTACCCGATGTACGAATGGAACGAGGACGCGGGGAAAATCGACTTCACGCACAACCCGTTCTCTATGCCGCAGGGCGAGATGGACGCGCTGCTAAACAAAGACCCCGAGGAAATTCTCGCGTGGCAGTACGACATAGTATGCAACGGCGTTGAGCTTTCGAGCGGCGCGGTCAGGAACCACCGGCCGGATGTCATGGTCAAGGCGTTCGAGATAGCGGGCTACGACGAGCGGACGGTCGAAGAAAAATTCGGTGCGCTGTACAGCGCGTTCGGCTACGGGGCGCCGCCGCACGCAGGAATGGCACCGGGCGTTGACCGCATAGTCATGCTGCTCTCAGGCGACGACAACATACGCGAAATTATTCCATTCCCGCTGGACTCGAACGCAAGAAACCTGATGCTGGGAGCGCCGTCGGAAGTAACGGAGCAACAGCTGCGCGACGTGCATATAAAGGTAAGGTAATATTATTACAGGTTAGGCAAGGAGGTGGAGCAATGAAGTACAAGAGCAAGGATGCCGAGAGGAACGCCGTTCTGAATGTCGCATACGAGATGGCGGCGGCGGCGAGGACCGCGCCAAAGGGCTGCGGGATCGACAATATCGAGACAGTCATCCTTGACGGCGAGGACAAGGACGCGCTGGCCGCCGAGATGCGCAAGATCTCCGAGGAACGGAACGGGCAGGGACCATTCTCGCGCGACGCGGGCAACGTGGACAATGCCGAGGCGGTCGTGCTGATCGGCGTGAAGAACTCCCCGATAGGGCTTTCGGGCTGCGGGCTATGCGCGTTCGGCGACTGCGCGGGCGCGGCCAAGGCAGGCTCGAACTGCGCGTTCAACGTGCTGGATCT
>JAIRPC010000130.1 GCA_031257215.1 Eubacteriales Family XIII. Incertae Sedis bacterium | reverse complement strand
GAATATTTGTAGCTATTGATAACTTCCAGCGAGTCGTAGCCGGCGTGTTTCGCGTGGTGCGGGCATACCCTGATGCATTCGCCGCAGTCGATGCAGTATTCACCAATTATGGAAGCCTTTCCGTTCCTGACGCGAATCGCCTCGGTCGGGCAGCGCTTCACGCAGGTAACGCAGCCCTTGCATTTGTCGGAGTCGAGCGTTACTGAATGGTGTATGGTGTTGTTGCCGTTATTGTTATGCATTATTCGCCCATTATGGATGTATCAACGATATAATTATTGCCGTTCATTATTCGCCTACAATGGAAATCTTCATGGTGACGGTCGTGCCGACGCCCACCGTTGAGTCCACTTTCATATAGTCCGAGTGCTTCTTCATATTCGGCAGGCCCATGCCCGCGCCGAAGCCCATCTGCCGCACCTCGTCGGAAGCGGTGCTGAACCCTTCCTTCATGGCGGCGGCTATGTCCTCTATGCCCTTGCCCGTGTCTTTCATGACTATCGTGATGGCGACCGTGTCGATATCGACGTCGATGACCCCGCCGTCCGCGTGCGCCACCATATTGATCTCGCCTTCGTACATGGCGATGGACGCGCGCCTTATGAGGGCGGGGGACAGCCCCAGCTGTTTCAGCGACTGTTTCAGCTTCGACGACGCTTCGCCAGCGCGCGTGAAATCGTCGCCGTCAATATCGTATTTGAAATGCAGCTTAGGCAATGACCCTCTCCCCCCCGGACAGGCCGTTGTTATGCAATATGCCGCAGGTCGTGTACATCGAGTAGCCTGTGCTGAGCACGGCTATCCCCGACTCGGCGGCAAGCTCCACCATGCCCGGCGCGGGCTGCTTGCCGCGCACGATGACGATGCACACGATGTCCATCATCTCGGATGTCCGCACCGTCTGCGCGTTCGTAAGCCCTGTAATGAGGACCGACTGGTTTCTTATGTACGCGAGCACGTCGCTCATAAGGTCGGCGCCGCACGCTGTCAGCACTTCCTTCGACAGCAGATCCTCGCCAGTCAGCACCTTCGCGTTTGTAAGTTTTGCAATCTCTCCAATGGTCATTTAAAAATCTCCTTGTCCACGCGCCGCGACCAAGCGAAGCCGTTGTCGCAATAATCATCGTTTCATAAATAGCCGCAACAATAATTTCCGATATGCTCCACTCGACGGAACGATATCGCCGTTGCCTTTATTTCATAGTATACCACGCCTGGCGGCGGTAGGTGAATAGAAACAGGAAGTTTCGTTATTTGGGTTGATCGCGCAAAAATTGTAAAAAAATATCACTCTAATGCCACAGGGGTATACCTGCTATGATATAATTGAATAATCGCGCTGCCTCGTTTGGTATGGGGCTTGCGGGATGCTTTGTTAATACTAGTCGTGGTGGTAGATGAGAGGTGAGGGTCGGCATGTTTTTCCGTAGCTGTTCTGGTCAAAAAATCGGGCTTATGTGCCGATATTCAAGAAAGGACAACAATGGCGAACAAAAAAACCAATATCCCCTTTGGTGGGACCGCAGAGCAGGAAGCGGCGCTCCGTGCCGCGATTGACGAGCTGAAATGCGAAAAAGGCTCGCTTATCGCGATTTTGCAGAGGGCGCAGGACATCTACGGCTATCTGCCTATAGAGGTGCAGACGATCATAGCCGAGGGAACGGGTGTGCCGCTTGAAGAGATCTACGGCGTGGCCACGTTCTACGCCCAGTTCTCGCTGAATCCCAAGGGGCAGTACAAGATAAGCTGCTGCCTGGGAACGGCCTGCTATGTCAAAGGCGCAGGGGACTTCTACGACAAGATTTCGGACGAGCTTGGGATCGGCAGTGGCGAATGCACTCCCGACGGGAAATTTTCGCTCGAAGCCTGCCGCTGTATCGGCGCGTGCGGGCTGGCTCCCGTGCTGACCGTGAACGAGGACGTCTACGGGCGGCTTGCGCAGGACGAAGTCAGCCGCATTCTGGAAAAATATTAGCATAGGGCAAAGCTTGCGCAGCTTGTGAACCGCGGATGGCGCCAAGGGGCATCAAAGGGCTTCAATGCAGGAATTATCGCTGAACATTTTGGATATAGCGGAAAACTCAGTCAGGGCAGGGGCTGCGCTAGTGCGCGTCGCGGTCAGGGCTTTTCCCGCGGAGGACAGGCTAAGGATAGCCATCGAGGACGACGGCAAGGGCATGGACGCGGAGACGGCAAAGGGCGCGGCGGACCCGTTCTACACTACGCGCACCACGCGCAAGGTGGGGCTGGGGCTTCCATATCTGAAGATGAACGCGGAGCTGACAGGCGGGGCGATGGAGATAGCATCCTCGCCGGGCAGCGGCACCAGTGTCGAGGCAACGTTCGGGCTTGGGCATATAGACCGCGCGCCGCTGGGCGATATGGGCCAAACCATGTCTCTGCTAGCGGGCGCGAACCCCGAGATGGATTTTGTCTATGAGCTGTGCGTCTGCGCAGACGCTGCGGATTCCGCCGATTCTGGCGGCATTGCCGGCCACGCAGACGAAATTGGCAGGTTTGTGTTCGATACGCGCGAGGTGAAGCATGTGCTTGACGGCGTGCCGATATCCGAGCCGGAGGTGATGGCTTACATGGCATCGCATATTGATGAAAACACGAAGGAGTTGATAACCGCATACAAAATATGAACAATTTCGCATAATTCGCATAAAAAGAAGCAATCATAGGTTAGGGTTAGAAACAAGGAGCGTGTAATAATGAAAAGTCTAGAAGAATTGAAGGCGTTGCGGGACAAGCTGCAAGGCGAGGTGTCGCTCCGTGGCGATGGCGACGACAAGACGAAGGTGTTGGTGGGCATGGCTACCTGCGGCATAGCGGCGGGCGCTCGCCCCGTTCTGGCGGAGTTCGTGGAGCAGGTCGCGGCCCGCGGCCTGAAAAACGTGACGGTCAGCCAGACGGGCTGCATAGGGATATGCCAGTTCGAGCCTGTCGTTGAGGTGTTCGTTCCAGGCAAGGAGAAAGTTACATATGTGAATATGTCGAAGGAAAAAGTGGCGCGTATCGTCGCTGACCATATCGTCGGCGGGAGCATTGTGAGCGAGTACACGATAGGCAGCTGCCAGTCCTAGAGAACGATTCGCTGCGCCAGGCTGCGCGGCGTACAGGCATGAGGGCATAACAGAGCGAATAAAGGAGAGCTTTTATAATGTACAGGTCAAACGTATTGGTTTGCGGCGGAACGGGGTGTACTGCCTCGGGCAGCCCTGCGGTCATCGAAGCATTCAACGAAGCGATAGCCGCGCACGGGCTCGAAAAAGAGGTGCGCGTCATAACGACGGGCTGTTTCGGGCTATGCGCGAACGGCCCCATTGTGGTGGTATACCCAGAGGGCGCGTTCTACCAGAACGTGACGGCGGAGGCCGCCAAGGAAATAACAGAAGAGCATCTGCTGAAAGGGCGCATCGTCACCAAGCTGTTGCTTCAAGACAGCACGGACGACGGCGGCGTATCGTCGCTGAACGAAACGCAGTTCTACAAAAAGCAGCTGCGCGTGGCGCTGCGCAACTGCGGGCTTATAGACCCCGAGGACATCAACGAGTATATCGCGGTGGACGGCTATCAGGCGCTCGGCAAGGTGCTGACGGAGTACACCCCCGAGCGCGTCGTGCAGGAGCTGCTTGATTCGGGGCTGCGCGGCAGGGGCGGCGCGGGCTTCCCGACGGGCTTGAAATGGAAGTTCGCGGCGGCGAGCAAGGGCGAGCAGAAATACGTCTGCTGCAACGCGGACGAGGGCGACCCGGGCGCGTTCATGGATCGCTCGGTTTTGGAAGGCGATCCCCACGCCATCATAGAGGCTATGGCGATAGCGGGCTACGCCATCGGCGCGAACCAGGGCTACATATATGTGCGCGCTGAATACCCGATAGCGGTCAAGCGGCTCGGCATCGCGATAGACCAGGCCCACGAGATAGGGCTGCTCGGCAAGGACATCTTCGGCACGGGCTTCGACTTCGACCTCGAAATAAGGCTCGGCGCGGGCGCGTTCGTCTGCGGCGAGGAAACGGCGCTCATGACATCGATAGAGGGCAAGCGCGGCGAGCCGCGCCCGCGCCCGCCGTTCCCAGCGCACAAGGGCGTGTTCCAAGAGCCCACGATACTGAACAACGTCGAGACGCTTGCGAACATCCCCCGCATCATAATGCTCGGGGCGGAGTGGTTCGCATCTATGGGCACGGAGAAGAGCAAGGGCACGAAGGTGTTCGCGCTCGGCGGCAAGATCAACAACACGGGCTTGGTCGAAATACCCATGGGCACGACCCTGCGCGAGATCGTCGAAGAGATCGGCGGCGGCGTCCCGAACGGGAAGAAGTTCAAGGCCGCGCAGACGGGCGGCCCGTCGGGCGGCTGTATCCCCGCCGAAAAGATCGACGTGCCCATCGACTATGACAACCTGCTGGCCATCGGCTCCATGATGGGCTCGGGCGGGCTTATCGTCATGGACGAGGACAACTGCATGGTCGATATCGCCAAGTTCTTCCTCGAATTCACGGTGGACGAGAGCTGTGGCAAATGCTCGCCGTGCCGTATCGGCACGAGGCGCATGCTCGAAATCCTCGAACGCATTACCTCTGGCAAGGCGGATATGGACGATCTGGACAAGCTCGAAACCCTCTGCTACCACATCAAGATGAACTCGCTCTGCGGTCTGGGACAAACAGCCCCAAATCCGGTGCTTTCTACCATCCGATATTTCAAGGACGAGTATGTCGCGCATATACATGACAGGAAATGCCCCGCGGGCGTCTGCAAGGATCTGCTCTCATACTCTATTATTGCGGATAAATGCATAGGCTGCGGCATGTGCAAGAGGGTTTGCCCCGCTGACGCCATCACTGGCGAGAAGAAAGAGGCGCACGTGATAGACACGGGCAAATGCGTGAAATGCGGAGCGTGTGTGGACGCCTGCAAATTCGGAGCGGTGGTCAAGGCGTAAGGGCGCAAGGAGAATAACTA
>JAIRPC010000107.1 GCA_031257215.1 Eubacteriales Family XIII. Incertae Sedis bacterium | reverse complement strand
GCGTATTCGCATGACGAGGTGGTACACGGAAAGGCTTCGCTGGCGGGCAAGATGGCGGGCGGCTACGACGACAAATTCGCGTCGCTGCGCGTGCTGTTCGCGTGGGTTTTCGCGCACCCCGGCAAGAAGCTCATGTTCATGGGCGACGAGTTCGCGCAGTTCATCGAATGGGACTACAAGAAAGAGCTGGACTGGATGCTGCTCGAATACGAAAAGCACGCGGGCGTGAAGCACTGGGTGGCGGCGCTGAACACGGCATACGCGAAACGCCCGCCACTATACGCCGCGGACTGCGGCTGGGACGGGTTCACTTGGCTGAACGTGGAGGACAGGAAGAACAGCGTATTCGCGTTCATGCGGATCGCGCCCGCGGCTAGTGCGAGTGCGTCTGGTCAGGCTGGCCAGGCGGGGCAGGGCGCTGCCTCCGGTGGCGGCGGCGGGGCGTCTGCGGCCGGAAACAAGAGCAGCATGGTATGCGTCTTCAATTTCACGCCCGTGCGCCACGAGGTCTACGACATAGCCCTGCTCGAGGCGGGGACGCTCACGCTGGTGTTGAACAGCGACGATACGACATTCGGCGGGGATGGCAGCAAGGTCAAGAAGCGCGTGACCGCCAAACCCAAGCCCCTGAACGGCCTATCGCACTCGGCAACGCTGTCGCTGCCGCCGATGAGCGCGCTGTATTATGTCGTGAAGAGCTAGGGGCGCGGCAATCGTGAAAATATAAGGAGGCAGCTAAAATGAGCGAGAGTGGAATGCAATTCCCTGAAATCGACGTGCTTGTCGGTGCAGCAGAAAGCATTTGGGCTGACGAGAGTATCAAAATCACGATCACGATGAAAGCCCCGACTCGGATTGCGGAAGAAATCGAGAAGATTAGCAACAAATCATTTGAGACAATAATGATAACCGATAGTGATATCAGGCATATCAAAAAAGGACATGGCAGGGGCGAAAGCGATAGGGGCCAGTCGGATATTATGCCAGAGGATTTCAGGGTATTGCCAACGCTATTGTCAGATTTCGACGATATAGAGGAAGGAGTTCCTGACAAACTCGGAAACAGCAGGTATATGCTACGAAAGCAAATCGGAGATATGCATTATCTGGCTCTTGTTCAGCGCGGAAAGAGGAAGCTCGAAATTAAAACGTTCTACAAAAGAAAAATGTCAGGTGCCTAATGACAGATGTCCTTTGGCAAACGTCCGTGACGACCCTGACCCTGAGTACATTGTAGCATAATAACAGGAGTAATGAAAGATTTTGTGAAAAATATGGCTGACAGCAAAACCGTGACGGCGAACGGCCTGGATTTGAAATGTTATTTTGATGGGCTTGGGAACGAGGGCGCTGCCGTCGTGCTGTTGCATGGGGCGGGTGCGGACTCGGCGATGCTTTCGTGGAAAGAGGTTGTTCCGCTGCTGGCAGGGAAAGGCTTTCGGGTAATCGCGCCTGACCTGCCTGGGTACGGTGGCAGCGCCAGGTTCAGCGGGGATTATAGCCTTGGATTCTATGCCGAAACCATCAAAGCCTTGATCGGAGCGCTTGGCCTGGGTCCCGTCGTTCTCTGCGGGCTTTCGCTCGGCGGCGGCATAGCACTTACCGCCGCGTTGGAGTCACCAGAGCTATTAAAGGCGATCATACCCGTGGACGCGTGGGGCCTGTTTGAAAAACTGCCGAACCATAGGCTGACGCATTGGTTCGTAAATTCCCGTATCAACAAAGGGCTGTACAGGTGGACGGGAAAATCAAAGGGCATCATCAGATGGTCGCTGGAAGCGAACCTCATCAGCGACAAGAGCAAGGTGACAGACGCGCTTGTGGGTGAGGTGCTGACCGCAATGCGGCAGCCAGACGCGGGCGAACCATTTCGCTCGTTCCAGATGTGCGAGATAACGCGGGACGGACTTGCGACGCCGATATTCGGGCGGCTGGGTGAGATAGCGCTGCCGACGCTGCTCGTGCATGGAAGCAGGGACAAAGCGGTCCCGCTCTGCGGCGCGGTGGCGGCACAGAAGCTGATGCCAAACGCAAGGCTTCATATAATGGAAGGCTGCAAGCACTGGCCGCAGAAAGAGCGCCCAGAGGAATTCGTGGCAGCGGTGTCGGGGTTTCTAGGCGAACTGGATTAGGGCGGGGCTGAGTTAAGTCCTATTGCGCTGTTGGCAGCACCTATTCGCCCGATGCAAATTTGTTGTTTTATTTGCAGCGCAAACGCAAATATGTTATATTGTACGTGGAGGTAACGATATGCCAAATATCAAGAAGTTGTCCGCTCTGCGGAACTATACGGAATTGCTCGGAGAGGTTTCGGTCGGAAACCCGCTTTTCCTGACGAAAAACGGCGAAGGCCGGTTCGTGGTGATCGACATAGACGAATACGAATCGCTGCGGCAGGCGCTGTGGCAGCGGCTTTTCGCGGAGCTTGACGAATCCATCGCGAACGCCGAGCGCTTCGGGTGGGTGTCCGAAAAAAAGGCCAACGATTATATAGAGGGATTGCTCTCGGATGGCGCGGCTTAGGTACACTCCCGCCGCCCTTGAAATGATGGGGGCGATTCACCGTTATATCGCGGGGACACTGCAAAACCCGTCCGGCGCAGACAACACGGTGCTGTTCATCAGGGATCAGATATCGCTTTTGAAAACTTCCCCGCTCGTGGGTACGCCGCTGTCCGTAAGGTTTGACTCGCTGCCCGAAAGGTACATGGACGCGCGCTTCCTCGTATGCGGGAATTACATCGCGATATACAGGTACGCGAAAGGCACGGTGGACATCCTGCGCATTTACCACTCCGCGCAGGACTATATCAGGCATCTGGTTTGAGTAATAGTTTTTGAGCAATATTTTCGCGGCGGCCTATTCAGGCTGCTTTAAGTTTCTATGATGTACAATGGGGCTATAACATTAATCAACTCGTATCTGGCTGTGCTTATGGAAACGGAGAAAAGCAATGAAAAAAATTATTGTAATAATGGTCATGCTCGGGCTGGCTGCCTTGATTGGCATACCACAGGCGGCGACAGCCGATTATGCGTATGCGGAGGAAAGCGCTATGGGGGACATCCATGATGATCGGCCGGACGACGCGGACTCCGTAGGCGGCGACAGCTCAACGGCTACAACCAGCATCTCCGCGGAAGCGCGCGCCTGGGCGGACGCGGGTGGGTTTGATTTGACTGCGTTCGAGGGCTACACCGCCCCCGCCGCACACACCCCGACCTCCGACGATATAGCGGCTTTCGAGAATTGGATGAGCGGCGGCTCGAACCCGCGCAATCAGGTGATGAAACAGATCCAGGGCGCGGCGGGCGAAGCCATCGCGAACGAGCTGTGGAATTATTGCAACACCATCTGGAAAGGCTGGATGAACAAGGCCAACGTCGGCTCTGTTGTCAGCAAGGCGAGCGGGCAGAAAAACGTCGCTGCTATGCAGGAGGGCATGTTCGCGGGTTATTTCGGCGCGGCCTTGGGCAGCGGCGGGAACGGGGACGGCTACGGCGACGCTGCCACGCTGGTCAAGAATGGCTTTGTCGTGTCGAGCGATGGCGCGACCTACCGCTTGCACAATATGGTTGACGGCACAGTCGCTTACGAGATGGCCGCGCCGGAGAGCGCCACCGTGTCCGAGGACGAG
>JAIRPC010000074.1 GCA_031257215.1 Eubacteriales Family XIII. Incertae Sedis bacterium | reverse complement strand
GCGGAGTCGCCGCCTGACAGATGCCAGAGCAGGCGTTCCAGGTTGCTGGATATCAGTATGTCCATCGACGGCGAGCTGGTGACGTGGAACTGTCTGTTCGCGTCGTACACGCCGGTTTCGATAAAGTCCGTCAGCACCTTGTTCTCGTTGGACGCGCAGATGAGCCGCGCTACCGGGAGCCCCGCTTCGCGCGCGTACCATGCCGCCAGGATGTTTCCGAAATTGCCCGTCGGCACGGCTATGTTGATGCTGTCGCCCGATTTTATTTCGCCGCGCTCCACCAGCTTGGCGTAGGCGAAATAATAATACGCGACCTGCGGCACGAGGCGCCCAATATTGATGGAGTTCGCCGACGAGAGCTTGTAGCCGTTCGCTTCGAGGGCTTCCTCGTATGCGCGGTCGTTGAATATCGACTTGACCGCTGTCTGCGCGTCGTCGAAATTCCCTTTGATGGAGTAGACGTGCGTGTTCGCGCCCGCCTGCGTCACCATCTGCCGCTCCTGTATCTCGCTGACGCCATCCTTCGGGTAGAACACGAATATCTCCGTGCCGTCTACGTCCGCGAAGCCTTCGAGCGCGGCCTTGCCCGTGTCGCCCGAGGTTGCGGTGAGAATAACTATTTTCTTGTCCTCGTTTTCCTTGCGCGTCGCGGTGGTGAGCAGATACGGCAGGATGGAAAGCGCCATGTCCTTGAACGCCGCTGTCCTGCCGTGATAGAGTTCCAGGAAATAGGCGTTCTCAGTTTTGGCCAGCGGCGCGATATCGGGCGAATCGAATTTCGCGTCGTAAGCGCCGTCGATGCAGTGGCGCAGCTCATCCTCGGTGTAGCCGCCTAAGAATGCGCTCATGACGCGGTACGCGACATCTCGGTATGAGGTGTTGTCGCTCGCGCCTGCAAATTCATAGCCAATCTTCGGTATCGCGTTCGGGACGAAGAGCCCCTTGTCCGGCGCCAGCCCCTGTATGATCGCCTGTGCCGCGCTTGCTTCCCTGCTGTCGCCTCTCGTGCTGATGTATTTAATCATGGTTTTATAATTTCCTCAATGCGTCCACTATGCCTATTTTTTCGCCGTCCGTTTCGGACGCCTGTTTGATAACCCTCGCGGGTACGCCTGCCACGACCGCGCCCGCGGGGACATCCTCTATAACTACCGCGCCCGCCGCCACGACCGCGCCAGCGCCGACGCGCACGCCCTCCAACACGACCGCGTTGGCGCCTATGAGCACATCGTCTTCAAGGATCACTGGCTTGGCGCTCGGCGGCTCGATCACCCCCGCCAGCACCGCGCCCGCCCCGACGTGGCATCTCTTTCCTGTCTGCGCCCGCCCGCCGAGTATCGCGCCCATGTCGATCATTGTCCCCGCTCCGATCGCCGCGCCGATATTGATGACCGCGCCCATCATGATGACCGCGCCGTCGCCTATCTCTACCTGGTCGCGGATGACCGCGCCCGGCTCTATCCGCGCGTTGACGCCTTTCAGGTCCAGAAGCGGTATGGCGGAGTTGCGCATGTCGTTCTCGACCACCGCGTCCTCTATGTCCGCCGCGCGCGCTTCCAGTATCGGCGCTATGTCGTCCCACTCGCCGAATACTATCATGTCGCCCGCGCCGAACACCCTGGCGTTCGGGAAGTCTATCGCGGCGCCGCCCCTTGCCCTGACATACGCCTTTACGGGCGTTTTTTTCTTCGCCTCGCTTATGAATCTGATGATCTCGTTCGCGTCCATTCTTTTCCTCCTATCAAGTCCGCTCTGCGCCTGCCGTTTCGGTTCGGCCCATGCCTGGCTAGCCCCGAACCCCGCGGTGCGCTATTCTATCCGTAATACTCGCCGTCGAATACATGCTCGGCGGGTCCGCGCATAAATATTTCGCCGCCCGCGCCCTGGCTGATGAACAGCTCTCCGTAGGGCAGCAGGACTTTTATCTCACACTGTTCGGCAATTTTCGCGCCCGCGCCGAGCCGCCCCTCGCGCAGTCCCAGCGCGGCCACCGACGACGCGCCTGTGCCGCACGCGGCGGTCAGCCCCGCGCCGCGTTCCCATGTTATCATCTCGACCGTGCCGCTGTCCAGCACGCGCGCGAAATTCACGTTCGTGCGGTTCGTGAACACAGGGTGGGCTTCGATGGCGCGTCCTGAGCGCGCGATCGCGGGGTTGCCATAAAGCCCGCCGCCCGCCGCGCCTGCGCATAGCCATTCGTTTTCGTCCAGCCACACCACCGTATGGTACGTGCCGAGGAACAGGCTGCTGAGCTTGATGCCCTCCGCTTCGCCTATATCCAAAACCCTTCCTATATATTCGCCGTCCTCGCCTATCCCCACGGCGCGGGCCGACCAGTCCGGGCGACCCATGGCTACCCTTGCCGAAAACCCGCCCGCGAATGAAACGCTCACGCCCATGGCGCCCGCCAGCGTGTTCACGCCGAAGCTCTCCGTGCCCGCGGGGACGATGCCTGTTTCAAGGCAATGCCTTGCGAAGCACCTGATCCCGTTGCCGCACATTGGCGCGACGCTCCCGTCGCTGTTGATGATGTCCATGGTGAGCGGATTCGACCATGCGAGGATGAGCCCGTCCGCGCCTACGCCGAGCTGTCTGTGGCATATACGCCGAGCCAGCTCGGCGGCGGCGTCCGACTGCGCGAAGGCCGCACCGCCGTCCGCGCCGCATAGCCCCTCGCGCACCAGCTCCGCGCCGTCGATTATCGCGAAGTCATTGCCGCACCCGTGATATTTGCTGAAATGAATCATCTCCTGCCTTTCCTGCCGCCAGCGCGAGCCGCAACCCGCCGCGCATCGCGCATACCGCTTCGGGCCGCAGCCCGCCATGTCCGCCAGCCGGCCGCGCCGCTACTCCGTCGTTGACAGCACCGCGTTGTACTTCTCGACCTGGCTGACCTTCATGTCCTTGGCCGAGTCGGGGTCCACCTGGTCTTCAAGCTTCAGCACTGTCGGCCCGACGAAAACGGTGTTCAGTATCCTCCCGCCCAGCGACACCTTGCTGAATGTGGTGAAGCCCTCGCCGCTGATGAAATATTCGCCAGCGACCTCGACTATCTCGTTGACCTTGATGGGCTTGTAGCCCATCATCATATCCGTCGGCGCGTAGGGGTTCTTGCCGCCGTAGATATAGTCCTTTCCGTAAAGTATATCATATTGAAGCGCATGTAGATTCTTCCCATAACTAGCTGA
>JAIRPC010000041.1 GCA_031257215.1 Eubacteriales Family XIII. Incertae Sedis bacterium | reverse complement strand
GTCAGCGGCATAGTCCACACGATTTACAACGGGCGCGCGGACACGGTAGCCTGCGACTCCATGAGCACGCTTTTCGGGCGCGACCATTTTTTTGAAGAGCTGCTGGGGCTTCGCTTCCGCGTGAACGCGCTCTCGTTCTTTCAGACCAATACGTCAGCAGTCGAAGCCATGTTCTCCGAAGCGCTGACCATGCTGCCCGACCTGAGCGGCAAGGCCGTGTTCGACCTGTACTGCGGAACGGGCACCATATCCCTGGCGGTCGCGTCACGCGCGGCATCGGTGACGGGCGTGGAGCTGGTCCCCGAATCCGTCCGCGCCGCAGAGGAAAACGCCGCGCTGAACAGCGCCGCGAACTGCCGCTTCGTCTGCGGAGACGCGCTGGAAGCCCTAGAGCGCATAGGCAGCGGCGCGGCATCCAGCGAAGCGCTCCCTGCCGGCCTCACCGATTTCCCGACAAAGCCAGACGTGCTTGTGGTGGACCCGCCGCGCATGGGCATGCACCCAAAGGCGCTGAAAAAAATCCTGTCATACGGGCTGCCCGAAATCCTATACATCAGCTGCAACCCCAAGACCTTCGCCCGCGACATGGCGGCCATGCAGGGCGCGGGCTACCGCCTGGACAGGCTGAAGGCCTACGACAATTTCCCGTACACCAAGCATATAGAGCTAGCCGCGCGAATCGTGCGTTGAGCGACGACCGCCGCTGCGCCGGATGTCAGTGTGCTCTCTTTTTTTTCTTAATCACCTTGACGGTAATGATCAGCTTTCTGCCGTCTTGGGTTATCAGCGTGATTTTGACTTTGCCGATTTTGTTTTTCGCGGTCTTGACGGTGATGTACGCTTTCTGGTTGGCGCTGACTATAATCTGGCCCGTCTTTGACTTCAGCTTTGGCGATGCAAGCCGGGGCTTCGAGCTGCGCCATGTGATAGTCTGCTTGCCCGCCGCCGTGGCGTATACATAGAAGGGTATGCGTACAGTTTTGCCGCTTTTGACGCGGATGGTTTTTTTCCTTGCGCTTAGTCCAGTAACTTTGGCGGGCGCGGCAATACCGCCTGGGTTATTGCCTTTGCCCTTGCTGTTACCTACGCCTGTGTTTGCGCCGCCGCCACTGCCCGTGCCGGTTCCGCCGCCTACGCCGGTGTTAGTGCCACCGCCGCCGGTGCCCGTGTCGCCGCCGCCGGTGCCCGTGTCACCGCCGCTGGATGAATCCGCTAAAATTGTAAACGGTTTCGCCTTAGATGCTGTGTACCTTCCCTTGCCTATTACTGACACCGTAGCGGTGTTCACGCCTGGCTTGATATTGTCGAAATATTTCAGCACGTAGTCGCGCCCCTCCACCAAGGGCTGTGACTGGAAGGTCACTGTCGCGGCGGGCTTTATCTCGCTGCCCGTATAGCCGGCTCTGTCAAAGCTCAGCCTGATATCCGCTCCGCCGATGTCCGTCTTGGGCGAGGTCGCGCCGAGACGCTGGCTAATGATCGCTTCGATTTTCGCCTGGGTGTCCATCGGCTTTTGACGGCCGCCGGATGCCCATATTTCATATGCGCTGACGCTGAAATCCGTCTGCGTCTTGTATACGCCAAAGAGAGGCGCGTACATTATATCGTCTTTTATTCTATTGTATAGGCTGTTATAGAAGCCGTAGCTGCCCAGGTTGGCCGCGTAGTCTATGATGTACAGGTCAATGCCGCAAGCCGCTGCAGCCGCCTGCGCCAGCTCCAAGGTACGGTTGTTGCGGCCGACAGGGTCGTTGAACTCCTGCGTAGTCGACAGAACCAGGACGGCTATGTTCTGGACACCATTGGAATAGATGGACTGGAACTCGGCGGGCGTCACCTTGTTGTCCAGATAGCGCGCGAATATCTCGAATGACACCGTCTGCGACCTGCCCTGATAGTCGCCCATGCCGACAACATTGACCCTGGCTCCCGCGCCGCCCTTCGCGATGTTGTTCTGGTATGAAACGGTGTAGTCCACGCCCTTTTCAAGGACGCAGCTTCCGTTCTTCACGATCGGGTCCGGCTCTATGGGATCGCCTGTGTATTCGTATTTCTCCTTCGGCAGGCTGGCCGAAAAGCCTAGCTGCGCCGTGTTGTCCGCCAGCGTTACATAGCCGATATCGACGCCGCGATATGCGCCCTTGCCGATGAACCAAACGCGGTTTTTCCCGAGCGCCAAGGGCTGCTCCACGCGGATGTCGTAATCGCGCCCAAGCTCCATCTCGTCGTCGAAATATTTGGGTCGTATATCGAGCTGTCCGGAAGCGGGCATCCTGAACGTCCCGAGGTCGTAGCCGCTCGCGCGGTTGCCCGGCACATCCAAGAGAAATTTGTAGGAGCTGTGTATATTCTTGTAGTCATACTCATTCGCCGTGCCAATATTCGCGGGCGTCTCGTAAGGCGTCAAGTCGAAATAGCTTGTCGAATGATACTTCGAGAATTCGCCCGTCGTGCCGCCGCCCCGCAGGAACCATCTGTAACGGACGGGGTTCTGGAAATTGCCAACATCATCGTCTGTCGTCTGGTCGTCCGCCCACGTGAGATCCGTATAATAATATTTCCCGTCGTCCATCAGAACCAGATTCCACGCGTGCCCGCCAATATCCGCGCCCGACTCGTTGGTCATGGAACCCCCTACATGGGCGGTGGGCACGCCCAAATTATTCATTATAAAGGAATAGAGCGTGGAATAACCGCGGCACACGATGCCCGCGTCGGAGAGCCCCATTGCGCCTATCATCAGGCCGGCGTAGGGGCTGCCCGTGTTGCCCGCGTAGTCCCAGTCTGTCACGATCTGGTCGTGGACAAGCCGCGCTTTCTCATAGCTTGACGCCGCGCCGCTGGTCAGCGCCTGGTATTTCGCGAATGTGTCGTCCACCATATCCATATGCGCCCGCCTGTCCGCCGCGAGCCGATAGTCATAGTTGTGCGCGACGGCATCATTGTCCAAGAACAGCGTCGCCGTTTCAAAATTCCCTTGGTATGACCCTTCGACAAGGACGTTCGGCTGCAAGAACAGATACTGCATGTTGTCGTGGAAAAACGCGTTCGCCGCGATATCCAGCATGTCCGGCCACGAATGGCCCCTGCCGTCGATATCGGTGAAATAATCGCGTGGGATCTGCAATGACCTGATGTCTATTCTCTTGTATACCGAATAGGTCTCACCCACCGTTTCGGGGAAATTGGTCGTGAAATCCTGGTGGAGCGCCTCCGCTTCCGGTACGAGCATATCGTAGAACGCTTGCAGCTTTGCGCCCATAGGCTTATTCGCAAGCGCCTCATAGTAAAAGCGCCCGCCCGTGTAATGGGTCTGACCGCCCGCGCTAGGCGAGCTGGATGTGTTTGCCGCGTGCGCGACAGGCGGCGCAAGCGCGAATGCCATCATGGCGACCAGCAATATCGCGAGCCCTCTTATCCATTTTTTACCATCAATAATCAAGTGCATTTTCAAATCTCCTTTTTTTGCCTCTCTGCGCCATGCGCAGATGTCTTACTATATTATTATATATTATTTTTACCAAAAAATCGCGCAAATAGACACAAAAAACGAGGTTTATTGAAAAATATTATTTGTTTTTGACTTATTTTGTTCTTGTTCAGTATATGGATTGTCGCGCAAATACGGTTAGAGTTCTGCCGATATGCCAATTTCTATTCAAATTTCATGGGTTTTGTGAAGCGCTATTCCTCGCGGCGCCCGTCCCCGAACAATATTTCCTTGCCAAGCCCTTTGTCTGCGGGATGTATCCAGTTCACATCGTCATCATCGCCCAGGAAAACCCAGTCCCTGTCGAATGCCGCCGTGATGGTCGCTGGCGCGCCCGTCAGCATGAGGAATATCTCGCCGCCCAGCCGCGCGCTCGTTATGCCGACGCGGGACATCACTAGCCAGAGGAAAGCGCCTATGATGGCCAGCACCAGGGTTATGGCAGCCATGGTGGCGAATTTCTCGTTGCCCGCGTTTACGCGCCTGCATTCGCGGTCGGCAAGCCAGCCCGTCCGCTCGTATATCATATCGAATATCGCCTTGTGGGTGTTGCCGCGCCCGTCGGTCGCGCCTGCGGGGTCAACGCCCTGCTGCGCGGACACGAACACGGCAAGGCAGAAAACAAATAGACCGAACGCCGCGACGGTATACACCGTGCCAGAGCTTACCAATGCTATTGGCTCCCCTATGTCGTCGGACGCCAGCCACACCGCGCCAACACCGAAAGCGGACGCGACGCTGAGCGTGCGGAACAGCCGGCGCTTTCGTCTGCGACCGTATTCCCTCTCCATGTCCGCGCTCCACATGTCCTCGCCCCATTCCCGCCTCGCCACCGCCGCAACGATAATGAGCGCGGCGCAGACGAAAGCGAAAATCGAGAACAGCATGCTGAGCAGGCTCCAAACATCAGTAGCCTGTGCGCTGCCGGACAGAACCCCAAGCGGCCCTGCCCCATATTCGGCATGAGGATTGTCTGTATTGTAAAACACGTTAGCCTCCTTATTGCTCCAACAGCAAAGCGACTAACCATTTCTCCCCGTATACTTTATATTATAACCTGTTCATATAAAGTATGCAAGCGAAGAATCCAGCAATACAGGGGCAAGGCTGCATAAGGGATAGCGAACAGGCGGCCTTGCGGCCGCCCGTTGCTGTTGATGTATGGTTGTTGTTAGCAGGCTATACTGCTTACCAGTCACCGAAAGGGTTCTCGAAGGGGTCTGTCGGCGCCTGGCCGCCGTAGGGGTCGCTTGGCGTTTGGCTTCCGTCGCCCGAGCCTTCAGAACCGCTGCTGCCGCT
Source organism: Eubacteriales Family XIII. Incertae Sedis bacterium (assembly GCA_031257215.1). Taxonomy (GTDB): domain Bacteria; phylum Bacillota; class Clostridia; order Peptostreptococcales; family Anaerovoracaceae; genus JAIRPC01. Next base: position 3,506 of record JAIRPC010000041.1, on the reverse strand, counting down.
GCCGTTCTGGTTCCATTCCCCGTAGACATCGGCCTGGGTTGCCAGCTTCACGTTGGCCGTAGCCGTCTTGCCGTCGCGGATATAGGTCACCTTCACCGCGTCACCTGCGGAATAGTTCAACAGGGTCTTTATCAGGTCGGTGCTGCTCGTTATCGCCTTGTCGTCAACCTTGGTGATGATGTCCTTCATTTTCAGGCCCGCTTCGTCTGCGGGGGAGCTTCCGCTCACGGCGGTTATGAAAGCGCCCTTGGTGCCGCTGGCTATTTTCAGGTTCGGGTACTGCTCGGCAATGGTTCCCGCGTCCGCCGCGCTGACTCCCATATACACGCGCTCAAAGCTGCCCGTCTTGATGACCTTTTCTATTATTGGCTTCGCCGTGTTGATGGGGATGGCAAACCCCATGCCCTCAGCCTGCGCCTTGGCCGTGTTCACGCCTATCACCTTGCCCTCCTTGTCTAGGAGCGGCCCGCCGCTGTTGCCGCTGTTGATGGCGGCGTCCACCTGGATAAGCCCCTCCATCGTCGTGGCGCGGTTGCCGTCGGATGCCGTGATGGAGCGCCCCAGCCCAGAGATGATGCCCTGCGTCATGCTGCCGTTGAAATCAAGCCCCAGCGGGTTGCCTATCGCCGCCACGTACTGGCCTATTTTGGCATTGTCCGAATCGCCAAGCTCGGCGGGCTTGAACGTCTTGCCCGTAGCGTCCACCTTGACTATCGCGAGGTCTATGGAGCTGTCGTTCCAGAGCAGCTTGCCCGCCACCGTCGAGCCATCGGAAAGAAGCACCTCTATCTTGTCGAGCGTGCCGTCCAGTACGACGTGGCTGTTCGTGAGGATATAGCCCCTCGCGTCCACTATGATGCCCGTGCCGACGCCGCCGCTCTCCTGTGAGCCCATGTTGAAGCCGAAATAGTTGTCGCCCTGCGTAGTGACTGTGGTGGTGATGCCGACCACCGAGTCCAAGACCTTCTGGGCAACGGCCTCCGAGATATTGGCGTCGGAGCTTGGCTTTATCGTGACGTTGGAGCCGCTTGCGGTAACAGGCGTACCTCCCTTGCCAGTCAGGTTCGCCCCGATAAACCCGCCCGCAACGCCTGACGCTATCATAGCTACAATAATAATGGCGATGAGAAGCCCGAACCTGCCCCTGTCAACGAGCGGCGCCTTGGCGCTTCCCTCGCCAGCTCCAGCCGCTGCTGCCGCAGGCCTTTGCGGCGGCGGTATGAATGGGGCGCCCTGCCCCGCCGTGCCGCCCTGCGGTCTTGTGCCGAACGGCGCGGGGCCGCCAGGATGTGTGTATGCGGGGGGAGCGGGGTTGCCACGATAATATGGGTTTGGCGTATTGCCCGCGCCGCCTGCGCCGCCGATCCCGCCAGCGTTGCCGACATCGCCCACGCTGCCCGCGCCGCTGACGCCGCCTACCTGGCCGTACACGCGTGGCCGCTCGGTCTGCCGCGCATCACTGCTCTCCGCGCTCTCTGTGCCATTGGTTTTCTGTTCTTCGTCCATAAATTCTTTGTAGTCCATATTTCCCTCCGTCCGAGGACCCTGCCGTCAGTCCTCTCAAACAGTTCAGTTATTATCTTTATAGTACAGACAATTCCTTAAACAATCCTTGAATCATACACCATATTCTGACTCGATCACATCGTAAATCCGCACGCGGTTCTCTCTGTCATGATGTACAAAGAATCCGCGCATGCGTTCCAGATATACCTCGTCGGGCAGGATGTCCAGCGGCTCCGCGCCCCCGCTCCAACGGACATTTTCGTCAATCGCCCTCGCCAGCTCTGACACCAGGGCGTCCGCGTCCGCCGCGACCGCGCCGAACCCGCATGCCTCGTAGTCGAACCCGCCTGCTCCGCCGAACGCGCCGTAGCGGTCGGGCGGCAGGGACGGCGGCTGGTAATAAATCACGGGCTTCTCCATATAGGCGAAGTCGAACTGCACGCCGCTGTAATCCGTTATCAGCACCGCCGCCTGTTTCAGGAACTGCTCGTAGCCACGCTTCGACACGTCCACTATCTCGACCGTTTCGGAAGCGCAGTCCGCGAAGTCGTCGATCATATGCGCCTGCGCGGGGTGCGGCAGGAATTGCAGGATATAGCCCCTCTCGTCCAGCGCGGCCAGCAGCTTTTCGTTCGTGAGCAGGCTTCTGTAGACCTCGCGGTACTCGGCAACGAAGCCTTGCCCCTCGCCCTTTTCGCCCCCTGCCCTGCTGTTCGCGCCCACGCTCGCGTCGTCGTCCGCGTAGGAGTCCGCGCCTCGCCGGTACGTCGGCGCGACCAGCACGATCGGGTCGGGATCGGAAACAAGCCCGTCGTATCTGGGCAGCCCCGTGAGCCGAAGCGCTTCGGGGCGGTAGCCGTACTCGGTCCGGCTCAGGTTTTCGGCCTCCGTTTCGGCGGCGCAGAAATACAGCTCCGTGTTGTCAAAGTATCTGGCTCTGCGCCTGGACACGTCCTCTACCGTCAGCCCGTGCTGCAAATATACGATATGCGCCGTGAACAAATCGGCCAGCCATCTTCTCTCAAAACTGTCAAATTCAAAAAAGCTCTTTACGTCGCCGTGCGTAGCGAGTATGATCTCGGCGTGCAACGCGACCAGCTTCTTGAACGGCGATTCATACGAGTGAACCTTGTAGCCCTCCCGCCGCAGATCGAAATACGGCATGGACTCCCGCGATACGACGTATCTGTGCCTGGTTGACGGCCCGCCCTCGGCGCGGCATCTGTCGGAGCCGTACACGAACTGGTACTGCCCATTGTCGCCGCCCATGCGCGCCCTGTCGTAATAGAGCCTTATGCGCAGCGGGCAGTAATACCACCGTGTAAGCAGGCAGCCTGCCCGAAGCGCGGACTCCGCGATTTTTTTCCGCAACGGCAGCTTCGTGTTCATGATGCAGCGGAACGCCCGCGACTCGTTTCTGAGCCGCCGCGAGAGCGAGGGGCGGCAAGCGATAATGGCGTTTTTCTCAGGGTCGTATTCGAGGGCAAAATCCCCGAAGCTTTTGTATAGGCAACCGAGAGCGGGGCTGATGCCCGACTCTGGCTCGGAGAACACTATGCGGCGGCGGTCCTGCACACTCGCCAAGCCCGCGCCTCCGATAGCGTCCGCGCCGCCCGCCGAACCATCCGCGCCATGTCCTGTTCCCGCGCCGCTGTCCGCGTCCGCAAAATATATCTCCGAATTTTCGCTGAGCTTGCTCATGTCAACGACGGCCTCAAACGTGCGGTAGGAAATAAGCGTCTTGCCGAAATAGCGGCGGTCGCAGATATGGTGCGCGTCCGGGAGCGGCACGGTCTTGCCTCCCGCGCACAGCACTGTTTCAGGCTCGCGCTGTTCCTGCGGCAGATCGCCGTCCCCCGCGATGATCCGCTCTATCTCGCCGATCCGCTCCGTGTCAAAATACCCCTCTATTATAAGGTCGCCCCTCACGTGCATAATGCTGCGGATGTTCACTATGGAAGCGTCGCCTGTAACAGGGACATTCCGCCTGAGCCGCAGCA
>JAIRPC010000151.1 GCA_031257215.1 Eubacteriales Family XIII. Incertae Sedis bacterium | reverse complement strand
AGCAGCCGAGCAAGCCGTTCAGGAGCGACCACGCGGAGCAGATAAAGCTCGTATCGTCGTTCGACTGGATAGACTTCGCCGCCCTGCGCGGCATTGACGAGGAGCTGAGGGAAATAATGGCGGGTTCGGCGTTCATAGACGAAGCGCGGCTAGACTCGCTGTGCTACGCCCTGCGGAAGCGGGTGGAGCTGTTATCGGATTTCAGAAAATAACAGCGCCTCCTCGGCAAAATCATCCCAGAAAAAAAATAATCGAAAAAATAAAAAAACCACTTGACAAGCTTTGCCATTGGTCTTATACTCAACTATAATACTATAACGGTTAGGGCAATGCAAAGAACAAACTATGGTGACTATGATGAAATTAAGGGAGGTGAGCGCGTTTGAAATCAACACTTGACAACGACAAGCCTATTTTTCAGCAGATCAAGGACATGATCGAGGAGGACATTCTGGCGGGGCGGCTGAAACCCGACGACCAGATACCATCCAACAGCCAGTTGGTCAGCTTTTACGGCGTCAACCCGGTGACCGTCCACAAGGGCGTGACCCTGCTCGCGGAAAGCGGGCTGGTCTACAAAAAGCGCGGGCTTGGAATGTTCGTCAGCCCGGACGCGCCCGCCGCGCTGAAACGCCGCCACAGCGCGGCTTTCCGTGAGGATTATGCCGAGCCGCTCGTCAGGCAGGCGGCGGCGCTGGGGCTGACGGGCGCGCAAATTCACAAGGTTATAGACGAAGTTATTGCGGAAACCCGCGGGAAAGGAATACGGGATGAGTGATATAAGCATTAAAAAGATAGCGCCGGCCATAAGGTGCGAGGGCGTTCGGCTGCGCTACCCATGGCAAAAAAAATCGGCGCTTGAAGACGTGAGCTTCACGCTCATGCCGAACACCATCTGCGGGCTTCTCGGTCGCAACGCGGCGGGCAAGACCTCGCTCATGTCGCTCTTGGCCGCATATCGCAAGCCGACCGCGGGCAGCATTGAGGTTTTTGGCGAAAACCCCTACGAGAATCCGAATGTCGCGCCGAAGGTGGCGTTCGTTTACAGCAACAACGACGAATATTATCTGGGCATGAAGGTCAAAAACGTGCTGAAACATGCCGCCGCGCTTCGCCCAAACTGGGACGGCGACTACGCGCTCTCGCTGATCGAACGCTTCAAGTTGCCCATGAAAAAGAGCGTCCGCAGCCTCAGCCTGGGGCAACGCGCCGCGTTCAGCTCCGCCATAGGGCTGGCATCGCGCACGCCGCTCACCATTTTCGACGAAGCCTATCTAGGCATGGATGCCGTCTACCGCCGCTTCCTCGCTGATTCTATACTCGCGGATTTCATGGCGCACCCGCGCACGATACTGTTCTCGACCCATTACATCAGCGAGTGGGAAGGGCTTTTCAGCGAAGCCGCCATCATCGACGAGGGCCGCATAATAGCGCATGGCGACTGCGATGAGCTGAAAGCTATGGGCATGCTCGTGGCGGGCGAGGCATCCGCAGTAGATCGCATGACAGCGGGCAAGGAGCTTCGGCAAAGCCGCGCACTCGGAACGCAAAAGGAAGTTTTCGTGCTGGGCGGCATTTCGCCCGACGAACGCGCGGCGGCGGAGAGCCAAGGGCTTACCATTGAGCGCCCCACCCTGCAAAGCCTGTTTATCGCCCTCACCGGGCAGGAAGGAGAAATCGATGAGCTTCAATAACAATGCGATGGGCGCACCTCGCGAAAACGAGAACATGACGAATCCGGATACAGGCGTGGACGGTGGCGGTAATAACGCGAAAAAGCTTCGGCACCCCATTGTCGCGCATGCGCTGTATGTCACGAAGTCTGGAATCAAAGGGGTAATTATCGGAGCAATTATTGCGTGCTTGGTTCTGACGATATTGGATACTATATTCAACCGTACGGGCGTGACGGATGACAACGGTGCGCCCTTCACCTTGGCAAAATATATGTGGGCTATTATTGGCCAATTCTCGTCCATATTCATGTTCGTTTATGGCATCAGCATGCCGTTCGAGATGAAGAACCGGATGTCGTTCGGTATTACAAGGGGGCAGGTCTCGCTTGGACTGCTGCTGTCATCGGTCATGTTCGCGGTTTTCTTTCTGATTATCAATGTGACTTACGCCGCGTTCACCGGCAGCATCAGCGCGTTATCGCCGGCAAGCATGTTCCTGTTCTACATCCTGTACTGGCTCTACGGCTGGCTCGTCGCTATCGGATTCCAGTTCAGGCACATATGCTTTCTCTTTCCGTTCGCAAGCATAGGCGCGGCCATCGCCATCTTCGGAGCGACCATGGTCGCCGCCCCCTATGTGCAGAACATCGATAATATCTACAATTCATTTGTCATCAATGAGAACGGCTATGCGGCAACAACACCGATGCTCGCCGATGCCATAGGCATAATAATCCTGCTAGCCGAAATAATACTGCTGGCCGCCGCCCTGCTGTTCCTGTCCAAGAAAGTGCCGTTCAAATGCTGACGGCGCGATCAGCGCCAAGCTCCGCGGCCAGGCCATCATAATACCTGACGCCGAGCTTGGCGCATACGCCGCGCAGTTTCAGGTCGCTTGTTAGCAGCTTCGCGTCGTTGCGCTTGGCCAGGACCACGTAGAGCATGTCGTAGACGGAGTGCATATGCGTCTGCGCCTCTATCACCGCCTCGCGCCATATATCCGCCGCCGCGACATATTCGTCCACGTACTCCATGCAGTCAGCCGCCATCGTGCGGTAAAGCCCGCTGTTCTTCTTGTCCATGAGCCAGAGCTTCCACATCACGTTCGAAATCTCGGCAATATAAATGTCAGGCGCCATCACCATATCGGAGCGAAGCAGCATATTCACGAAATCGACGCCCCTCGCGCTCCGCTTGGCTATCTCTGCGGCGGCGCTGGCGTCCAGTACCACCGTCATCTGTCCCTGTCGTCCCGTATCATCTGAACGACATCGGCTTCCATGACCACACGCGGGATATCCCGCGCAAGCGAGCGTTCCAGCGCTTCCCGACGCTTTGCCAGCTTGGAGGCCCCCGCATCAAGCCATTTCTCCAACATAATGACGGTCTGCTGGGCTATCGTCCTGCGCTCGGCTCGCGCGACGCGCCCGATCTCCTCATACAAGTAGTCAGGGAAATTTCTCACTTGAAGCAACGCCATAACAATCCTCCGCAATCACCGTTCCAATAACAATAATCCAGTAACAAAATATAAATGCGTCCATGCATACTTTTGCATACATTATATTACCATTATATACTTAACGATAATCCTGTCAATGGTTTTCCGCAATAACTCAGATCAATAATTCAAATTACAGGCTCAGCAGCCCGCGCTCAAAGAGCTTCTGCGCCGCCATCAGCGAGCCCAGCTTTGAATACTCGTAGGACAGCCCGCCCTGGAAATACACGTTGTAGGGTTCGCGGCGCGGGCCATCGGCCGACATCTCTATCGACGAGCCTTGTACGAACGCGCCCGCCGCCATGATGATATCGTCGTCGTAGCCTGGCCATTCGGAGAACACGGGGCGCACGAAGCCGTCAACGGGCGCCGCCGCCTGCACGCCCTCGCAGAAAGCCTCCATAGCCTCGGGGCTTCCGAGCCTGACCGTTTCAATAATATCGCTGCGCGGCGCGAGAGGCGCGGGGTTCACGTGAAAGCCTAGCTTGCCGAACAGCGCGGCGCAGAACATAGCCCCCTTTATCGCGCCGCCCACGGTCTGCGGCGCGAGGAACAGCCCTTGCAGCATGGTGCGCGTCTGACCGAACATCAGCCCCATCTCGCCGCCGACGCCTGGGCAGGTCATGCGGTAGCTGACCGTTTCGACCAGATCCGATTTGCCCGCGACATAGCCGCCCGTCAGCGCCAGCCCTCCGCCGGGGTTTTTGATGAGCGAACCCGCCATGATGTCCACGCCGTTCTCCGTCGGCTCGCTCGTGTCCAAAAATTCGCCATAACAGTTGTCGGCCATCGTGATGATATTCGGATTTATTTCTTTTACGAGCGCCGCCCACGAAGCTATCTCGGGCATGGTGAGCGCCCTTCTCTC
>JAIRPC010000119.1 GCA_031257215.1 Eubacteriales Family XIII. Incertae Sedis bacterium | reverse complement strand
CACGGGCTCTCCGCGCCGCTTCTGCTCACTACGTTCGACGAGCCGGAGCTGATCGCCCGCGCGCTCAGGGCGGGGGCGCAGGGGTATATACTGAAAAACAGCCCGCCCGAACGCATACTCTCCGCGATAAAAACGGTGGCGCGTGGCGGCGCGGTTTTCGCGCCCGATGTCGTAAGCTATATCCGTGACGTGCTGCCTGACAGCACAGGCAGTGCCAAGCGTGAAGCCGCGGAAAATATTTTCGCGGAGCTGACGCCGCGCGAGATGGACGTGGCGCGAGGCGTGGCGGAGGGCTTGTCGAACCAAGAGATAGCGGACCGACTGTTCATCTCCAACGGCACGGTGAGAAACCACATCTCGTCGATACTCGAAAAAGAGGGCCTCGAACACCGCACGCAGATAGCGGTGAAATGGTACAGCCAGAGCTGTCGCTAACGTGCGTACTCCGTGAACCTGTATGTCAGCCCTGACTCGGTGACATCCTCCGACTCTCCTGATTTCTTGTAACCGCCTTGGGCTTCTATATTCGGGAAGAATGTGTCCGCGCCGCATACGGTATCCACCTTTGTGATCAGTAACCTGTCCGTGTACGGCAGGAGCAGCCGGTATATCTCAGCGCCGCCGCACACGAACAGCTTGCGCCCGCAGCTTGCGGAGCCGCGCACGGCGTTTTCCGAATTTGGCGCACAGCCGCTTGACGCCGCCGCTCCGCCGTTTTCATTTTTTTTAGCTTCGGTGCGCGAACAAATATCCTTTGCCGCCTCTGTCAGCCCGTCTACCGAGCGAACCACCAACGCGCCCTTCGGCTCGTAGCCCGCCTGCCTGGTCATCACTATGTTCACGCGCCCAGGCAACGCGCCGCCAGGCAGCGACTCAAAGGTGCGCCGCCCCATCACTACGGCGTGCCCCAAGGTTTTTTCCTTGAAGTAGGCCAGGTCGCCGGGCAGCCGCCAAGGCAGGGTACCGCCCTTTCCAATGCCCCACTCCTTATCGACCGCGACTATCGCAACAAGCTCAATCCCGTTTAGCATTATACCGCTATCTCGATTCCTTTTATCTGCTCCCCAGCCACATACCCATCCAGCCTCACGCTTTCGGGCGTGAAGCCGTAGAAGTCTTTTATCGATTTGTCTATCCACAGGCGCGGCGCGGGGTGCTGTTGGCGCTCTATCAATTTCTCTATTATCGGAACGTGCCTGTCGTATACATGCGCGTCCGCAATAACATGTACGAACTCGCCCGCTTCAAGCCCGCTCACCTGCGCCAGCATATGAACCAGCACGGCGTACTGGCAGACGTTCCAGCCATTCGCCGCTAGCACGTCCTGCGAGCGCTGGTGCAGTATAGCGTTCAGCCTGCCGCCCGTCACATTGAACGTCATGCTGTACGCGCAGGGTTCCAGCCCCATCTCAGCGAGGTCGGAAAAATTATATATATTTGTCATTATTCTCCGCGAGTATGGCGTGTGCCTCAACTGCCACAGCACGTTGTCCACCTGATCCATGACGCGCCCGCCGCCGAAATCGTATTTGACGCCGAGCTGGTAGCCGTATGCCTTGCCGATGCTGCCGCCGCTGTCGGCCCAGCTGTCCCAGATATGCGACGATAAATCCTTGATGTTATTGGACTTGCGCTGCCATATCCAGAGCAGCTCGTCCACGCACAGCCCGAACGGCACGGGGCGCAGGGTGAGCGCGGGGAATTCCTCGCCGAGGTCGTACCTGTTCACGACGCCGAAGCGCTTGACCGTATGCGCGGGCGAGCCGTCGCCCCAGCGCGCGCGCACCTCCTGCCCCTCGGACGAATAGCCGCCGTCCAGAATGCCGCGGCACATGTCGATAAAAATTCCATCAGCCTTGCTCATAGGTTCACCTCACGCGCTTTCTATATAGTTCAGCGCGAACAGTATTACGTCTTCTAGCTTGCGCTGTTGCTCGGTCACGTAGTAGTAGCCTAGCAGAGCCTCAAACGCCGTCGCCCATTTGTAGTCCATCGGGTCTGCGTTCTTCGGGCGCGTCGCGTTCTTCTTGTTGCGCGCCCTCCTGACCAGAGCCAGCTCGTCCTCGCAGAGAAGCCCCTCCGCCGAAGCCGCAGGGTTCATCTCGCCCTGCTCGCCGCTCTCCGCGGCCGCGAGCAGGGCTTTCATGATTCCCGCCTGCGACTCAGCCTTGACGAACCGCACCGCCTCCGAATGAAGCCTGTCTGCGTGGGTGATGCCTGTGTCCACGACGTATTTGCGCACGTACATCTCATACACCACATCGCCGAGCCACGCGAGGGAGGTCGGGCTCATGCGCAGCGCACCCGACTTGTTCACGGGTTCGGGGTAAGGCTCGACGCACGAGCCGTGAACCTCGCAGGAGCTGTGGTCGTGGCCGCCCTCCGCGGGCTCGTCGCCCATCAATTCCGTTTCAATTATTTTCTCATCCATATCGTTGTCATCCATTATACTGCTAATTGATTGTTACTCCAACATGATCATGCTATATGGCAGCCCGCGCGGGCTCGCCTTACGCCTCCGGCTCGTTGATACCCGCGCCCGGGTCTTTGCCTTTCAGCCATATCACTATGCTGCCCGACGCCACCACGATAGCGCCGCCCACGATTTGGAGCGGCGAAATAAGCTCGCCCAGGAACAGCCACCCGAAGAACGCCGACGTGACGGGGAGCATGTTCGAGAAAAGCGACGCGGGCGTCACGCCTATCGCGCGGAGCGCGTTGACATAGACTATGAACCCGAACGCGGAGCTGACGGCGGCGAGGTACACGACCGAGAACACAAGGCTCCTATCCACCATTCCCGCCGAGGGGAGGTTGGACAGCGCATAGGGCAGAGCGACCAGCATTGCCGCGGCCAGCTGGTACAGCGTCAGGTCGAGCGGGGTGTAGTTGCCCGTCATCCTCGCCGTGATAAAATTGTATACATTCCACGAGCCGACCGCCATGAACGCCAACAGGTAGCCGATAGCGCGGCCGCCCGCGAGCTGCTGGATGTCCGCTCCAACGACGAGCGCAACCCCGAAAATACATACTACTATTCCAATGAGCATTGCGGCGGTGGGCTTGACCCGGTATATGAAAAATTCCACCAGTATCGATATGGCCGGCACGAACGCGAGCACGATAGTCACGAGCGATATCGGCATATACGACATGGCGCCGTACTCGCCGTAGTAATACAGCACGTCGCCGAAAACCGCGCAGAGAAAGAAGAACGGTATGTCGCGCTTGTGGAACGGGAAGCGCCTGTCGCGCACTAGCTTGACGGCGAACAGTATGACGGACGCCGCCGAATATTTGAAGAACACGAGCGTGATGGGCTGCACGTTGTCGAGCGCGGACTTCGCCACAATATACTCGAAGCCCCACGCCGTTACGAGCAACGCCATCAAGATGTAGTTCAGCCGCTTGGATTTCCAGTTGATTTTTCGCATAATTCCATCCGTCTGGTTGATTTCGGCGCAGATTTCAGCGCAATACGCGTCATGCGATGAGTCATGCGCGGATGATCTGCACCCCCTGTGGAGTGTCTTTCAGCGTTATGCCCATAGCCGCAAGTTCGTCCCGTATTTCGTCCGCGCGCTGCCAGTTCTTCTCTGCACGCGCCGCCGCGCGCTCCTCGATCAGCGCCTGCAACGCCGCATCCGAATCGCCGTCCGGCGAGCCCGTGCCGTCCGCGCCGCCGCCATCAGCCGCGCCACCCGCCGCGCCGCTTTCATCCAGAAGCCCCAGCACCCGCGCCAGCTCGCGCAGCTCCGCCAGCGCCGCGCCAGCGTACTCCTTTGACGCGCCGCCCTTGCAAACGCCGTTCACCTCGGATATCAGTTCGAATATCGCGGCTATCGCGTCGGCCGTGTTCAGGTCATCGTCCATTGAAGCGATGAATTTATCGCGGTATTTTCCAAGCCCTGACAGGGACTCCCTCTCGGCATCCGAAAGCTCCGCGTCGCCGTTTTTGACCAGATGTTCCAGCGTCTGTTCTGCGTTGTATATGCGGGCAAGCGCGCTCTTGGCGGAGTCCATCAGCCCGCGCGAAAAATTGATCGGGCTGCGGTAATGCCCCGACAGCAGGAAGAAGCGCACCACCTCTCCCGAATAATCTTTCAGGATGTCGCGCACCGTGAAAAAATTCCCTTCGGACTTCGACATCTTCTTGTTGTCTATCGTGATATAGCCGTTGTGCATCCAGTAGTTTGCGAACGGCTTGCCGTTCCTCGCCTCGGACTGCGCTATCTCGTTCTCGTGGTGCGGGAAAGTGAGATCCTGCCCGCCCGCGTGTATGTCTATCGTATCGCCCAGGTATTTCTTGGACATAGCGGAACATTCGATATGCCAGCCGGGCCGCCCCATCCCCCATGGGCTGTCCCACGCGATCTCGCTATCGACCTTGCGCGCTTTCCAAAGCGCGAAGTCGAGCGGGTCTTTTTTTCTTTCGTCCACGCCCACGCGCGCGCCCGATTCGAGGTCATCGATATTCTGCCCCGACAGCTTGCCGTAATCCGTGAAAGCCCGCGTCGAGAAATACACGTCGCCGTCAGCCTCATAGGCATAGCCCTTTTCGACCAGAGACTCCACGAACGAAACTATCTCGCTGATGTTCTCGGTCACCTTGGGGTGTACGCTCGCCTTTTTGACGTTCAGCGCCGCCGCGTCCTTGTAGTATTCCGCGATAAATCTCTCGCTGACCTCGCCCGCCGTAACGCCGTCCTCCTTGGCCTTGTTGATTATTTTGTCGTCCACGTCCGTAAAGTTCTGTACGAATGTCACTTTCCTGCCCCTGTATTCGAGATAGCGGCGCAGCGTGTCGAACACGACGAAGGGTCTGGCGTTGCCGATATGAAAATAGTTGTATACGGTCGGCCCGCAGACGTATATCTTGATGTCGTTCTCGTCTATGGGCTTGAATTCCTCTTTTGAATTTGTGAGCGTGTTGTATACCTTCATTCGTTTTCCTTTGCCTTAGAAGCTTCTTTCAGTTTTTCCTCTAATTTCTTGATACGTTTTTTCATGGCCGCCAACTCAACGGAGACGGGATCGGGCAGATCTACCTGGTTCAGCTCCCCGCCGTCGTACTTGACGCGCAGCTTCACCACCCTGGCTGGCACGCCGACCACGGTAGAGCCAGGGGGGACTTCTTCAAGAACCACCGAGCCCGCGCCTATCCTCGAATCGTCGCCGACCTTGAACGGTCCCAGCACCTTGGCACCGCTGGCTATCATGACGCGGTTGCCTATCGTGGGGTGGCGCTTGCCCGTTTCCTTGCCCGTGCCGCCGAGCGTCACCGCCTGGTAGATGGTAACATCGTCGCCGATCTCCGCAGTTTCGCCAATGACCACAGCCATGCCGTGGTCGATAAAGCAGCGCTCGCCGATCACCGCGCCAGGATGTATCTCTATGCCCGTCCAAAACCGCGTAACCTGTGAAATCACCCGCGCCAAGAGCTTCGCGTTATGCGTATAGAGCCAATGCGCGGGATGGTGCCACGTCAGCGCACACACGCCGGGATAGCAGAGAAGTATCTCCAACGATGTCCTCGCCGCCGGATCCCTGTCCTTAGCCGCCCGTATATTTCCCGATAATTCACTAAAAAAACCCATTATTTTCTATTCATTCACCATGCAATCCGTTCACATAAAAACCAGGGCAGAGACAAGCGCACAAGCCACGCCTCTGCCCTGCCTATAATTATATACTACTTCTATATGTTATGGAACATTTGTCGCCTAAAACGTAGACGCAGCCAGCTCTGCCGCTTGGCTTCCCGCTATCATCATGGCAATCAGCACTACCGCTACGATGCCTGCCGCTCCGCCTGCCATCCACGCTATTGTCGTCTTGGTGGGGCGCGGCGGGTTTTTGATCGAATCTATTATCGCGGTTATCTCGTAGCCGTCGTCATCAAATTCATGTGCTTGTACGGGCGGCTGGGTACGCAGCGACTTCCTGCGCATACGGCGCGGCTCGTCTCTCTCTGGCTCGCATGTTAAAGTAGCCTCATCCGCAGGCAGTGTATCAGCCCTAGAAAACGCCCTGTGCCCGGGACGCTCGGAGCGCTCAGTTTGCGCGGCACGTTCAGTATATACGGCACGCTCAGGGCGTTCGTCACGTTCAGTCTCCACATGCGCCTTCCGGTGCAAGCGTCCACCTTCGGGCGGGATATTTTTATTGCGGTTCGGTCTGCGGCGCATTGGATCGCCGTACCCATCATCGTCTGGCGACATGGGGTTTGTTACAGCCGACAGATATTCATCGTCACGTTGCCGAGCAAGCTCTTTTATCGCCTGCTCCGCTTCCCTCTCAACTGTATCGCGCTCCTCGTTGCGAACGATTGGAGCCGCTGCCTTGCCAAACACGTTCTTGATGCCTTCTCGCACAACGAACAGCGCGGCGGCGGTTTTCATATTCGAGTATTCATTAACCTGTTCGCGCTCACGCCTTGCGGCTTCGGCGCGGCGCCTTTCTCGGCGAGCCTTGATACGCCTTTCCTCTTCCTCCTGCCTTTCCCATTGGCTAAAAATATCGGGTTCTTTTTCCTTAAACAAATCGCCTAGATTGAATGAACCGTCCTGACCTCCGCCATGCATGTCAGAGCCGTATCGCTCGTCCTGACGCGGTTCGTCATAGCGCGGTTCCGTGCGGCGAGGCTCTGGCCTGCGCGGCATCTCCTCCGCCGCGTCGCGCATACGGGATTTGCGCGGCTCTACCCTGCCCGCGCTCGGCACGTGCGCCGACGTATCGCGCCTGGGGGCTTGCCCCTTGACATATGGCTCTCCGCGCCGCTCGAATTTATCTGAATCCATTGACCTGACGGGATTGACAGGCCTGATGCGCTGTGCCTGCTCTATACGCTCGCCGCCCGCCCTTTCGTGTGCGGGGCGTTCCAGCGTGTTTTCCGCCTGACGCCTGCTCCTAGGCCGCGGCTGCGGCGCATATGGCACGGGGCGGCGCTCATACTGCTCGTCCATCTCCTGCGGCTGTCTGCGCACAGGGCGGCGTTCCCGCTGCTCGTCTATCTCCTGCGGCTGCCTGTGCGCGGCGCGGCGCGTGGATTGCTCGTCCATCTCCTGCGGGCGTCTGCGCACGGGGCGGCGTTCCTCGCCGTACCCATCTCTCACTGGCTCACTAGCAGGAGTTCTGCGGGGGCGGGGGGCGGATTCGTTCTCCTCTGCCATCTCGTCCTCGCCAAAGCCCCGCCTTATGGCGTTGAACGTACTAGTGGCGCGGTTTAAAAGCTTGTTCCGCTCCTCCATCTCGCGCTCGCGCTCGTCCTCATCGAACAGAGTAAACAGCTTCGACCTCACGTCTGCCATCCGCTCCTCTTCACTCATGCCGTCCCTCTCCGCAATGGTGGTTCGTTTTCCGGACATAGTGTATAATGTCATCGCTTTGTCAGTCGGACGCTGGGTGCTGGGACGCGGCGCAACGGGGCGTTGGCCACCCGGCCGTGAACTCCTCACACCGCTCGATCCTCCGTCCTGCTGCGACATTTTTTTACTTGGCTTTTTTCCTGCCATAACCAATTGCACTCCTTTTGTTACAGAAATATTACAGCAATATGAGGCCGTAGTCAATAGCAAACATGGGAAAACCTCATGTTTTCAACGAAACTACACTATTTTCAGCCAAACTTCACATTACTGCATTGTCGCGCATAGCAAAACACTCATTCATATTAATATAGCGCGGCTTTTGGCTAGCCACGCTATATTTTATCGGCAAACTTGCCGAATTACAATTACACAGAAATTAAGAAATTATTTGAATCCGTTCATTTTTCGCGCGGTGATGCGGACATGGTTAACAACGAGACGTATTCATTGGGGTCTTTTACCGATATTTCATCATTCAGGAAAATATGGTATACAGGACCATCCAGAGTGATATCGTTCTTCTCGGCATATTCTTTCATGCGCTCGGGCAAATCGCCAAGCGCACCGTAATCCCCCTTCAAGTAGCAGGACAAATACATACCGGCAGCTTTTTCATCCCTTCCAGAAGGGTCGAGAAGAAAGAACCTCTTAGGCTGGCCTGGGGTGGAAAAAAAATCGGATGCGCTTTCAAAATATCCGCCCGTCGGATAGTGAAGATCCAAGTTCATCTCCATCGCCGCCATGCAGAAATTCTGAAACCCCGTGCGGAAATCGCCGTCATCGGAATAATCGTTCACTGGGCCGAGCCGGCCAGGCACAGCGAGTGAGTATTCGAGCCTTATGTTGAATTCATCTTGATCCCCAACCTTGATGCCCTCAAGTATAAGCATCTGGAATGTGGTGATAATGTTGTTCATTCGCTGAACATTCCTGAGAGCATTGTCTAGCTCTTTTTTAGTCTGAACGCAGAGATCCAGCATCTTCTCCGGCGTACGGTTCTGTTGCAGCTTTATGATTTCCCTGGTTGGAATTTTAAGTTCAAGCAGCGTAAGTATTGTGTTAACGGTAATAATTTGAGTGGGCGAATAGTACCTATACCCGCTGCTCGCATGGTATGCGGGCGAAAATAGACCTATATCGTCGTAATACCGCAACGTCGTCTGCTTGATTCCCGTTAATTTCGAAAAATCGCGTATTGATAATAAATGTTTATCTCTCAAAATCATACTCCCTTTTAACTTTTATACTTTTTCTTTTATATTACTATAAAAAATAAAGTATCGCAAGTATTTAGCACAAAAAAACTTGTCGGGAAATAAGATTTCACAACAACGAGAAGCGGGCATATGCTGCCCGCTTCTTTCCGTTACATGCGCCGCGAATGTTTTCCAAGCCATGATCGCTTCGCACAATCCACAAATGTTTTTTTCCGCGCTGCGCTAGTTTATGAGTTCCTTCCCATATCCCATTCGTCGCGCTTCTTGCTGCTAGTGCCTATGACTGCCAGCAATTCAACTCCGAATATCGCGGCAAACAATATCGCCCATACATCGATCAACTGCTGAGCCCCAACAAATTGCTGTGTCAGCAACAGTACCACAAGGGACAATATCCCAAGCGCCACACCGAGTACGCCCCACATCCTTATCTGCTTGCCGCGCTGCGTGTTCTGGAGATCCTCGTCGTCTTTCCTGCGCAACGCAAACGCCATCAGGCAGAATCCGAGAATCATTGACGCTATCGCAAGTATCAGGTCTACCAAATGCCATTCGCCTTTGTCATCGGGTTCGTCTGTCTTAGGTATATCCCGCTCAGTGATCGCTGTGTCTGTCGGATATTGCACAATCACATCTGGCGATGGCGCCGGTTCCACATTGATCACAGCTGGCTCCGGTGTGGGCGTCGTGTTGTTGATGGTGACAGGCTGCGTAGGTGGCGGGTTGACAATGACACGCGGAGGATTGACGGTGACATTGCCTGCTTTCCTCGTGTCGTCGCTGATAGATGCTTTGATGGTCTTTTTCACTGACCTCGCTGCAGATACCGCGAACGTAATTTTGTAGCTTCCCGCCGCTTTCTTGTAGCCGCCTGTATTGGTGACCGTCACGGAAACGTATTTGCCGAACGCGGTGCTTGACTGGTCGGCTATCCACACCGCCGAAGCGCCTGACAGAAGCATGGCTTCGGATTTCGTCCCCGCTATTTGGCTCAGCTTGCGCGCAAAGTCTTTCGCATACAGCGCGTAGCCGCCCTTGATGACCCAGCCTGATCCGACCAACACCACGCCATGCTTTTGGACTGTGTTGCCGTCTGAATCCGTCACGTTATAGGTCACCCTGTACGAACCCGCCGAGCCTGTGTTGACCGTCTGCGAATATGTCACCTTAGAGGTCATGTTGCCGTCTTCAGCGTCGCTTGCACTCACGCCTTGCATATAACTGAAGCCGCTGCCCAGGGCAACCCTGCGTGTGACAGGCACATTCAGCGTCGGCACGTTGCCGCCCGTGACTGTTGCCGTGACTGTCTTGGTGGCTCCTAGGTCGGCACTCACGCCGAACGTTATCTGGTAGCTGCCTACCCTGCGTATCGGGTAGTTGCCGTCATTGGTTACCGATACCGCCACAGCCTTGCCGTAGTTGGGGTTGCCAAGCGTGACACAGACCGCCTGCACCTTCGCAGAGCTGACCATATCCGACTGCGTGCCGAGCACCTGCCCGATGCGCTTTGCAAAGCTGTACGCCCTTATAGCGTAACCATTCTTGACAGCCCACGGGCCGACGAGCACTATCGTCTGGGCGGTGGCAGTATTGCCGTCGCTGTCGGTCACCCAGTAGTTTACCGCATAGTAGCCCTCTACCGCCGTGTTGACCGCGTTAGTGTCATGCTTGATATCGACGGTTATGTCGCCGTCTTCCTTGTCGGACGCGCTCACGCCGTTCATGTACTGCGCCTCGCCAAACTGCGTGCCTGCATTCACCTGTTTGAATGCGGGTACCGTCAACATGGGCATATCCCCCGTGCCAACCGTAGCGGTTATCTGCTTCTGCGCCGCGCTGTCCTCCGCAACCCCGAATGTTATATCGAAGCTGCCCAGCGCCTTGGACGGGTATCCGCCGTCGTCTACTATGGTAACGGTTCCAGCGGCGCCGTAGCTTGGGCTGCTCTGGTCGATGCAGATGGCTTCTGCCCTCGCGGATGATATCATCTCCGCGTCTGTGCCTGTGACCTGGCCCAGCGTCTTGGCGAAGTCGTATGCCCTCACCGCGTATGTGGTTCCCATGATCCACGGGCCGACCAGCACGATGCCCGGCTTCGTAACGAGGTTCCTATCGCTGTCTGACACCTCGTATACCACCGTATACGCACCGTCTACGGCTGAGGCTACGACATTGCCGTATGTGATGGAGGATGTGATGTCGCCATCTTCCACGTCAGATGCGCTCACGCCGCTCATATATGACGGGTTCGTGCTGTCAGCGTCGAAGAACTGGCCTTTATCGATCTTCTTGACGCCTGGCACGTTCAGCACGGGTGCATTGCCCGTCACTACCGTCGCCTTCTTCGTCACACTCGTGGCTGGCTCTGCCGCCACAGCGTATGTGATGTCGTAATCGCCCACAGCGGACGCATAGCCGCCCATAGCCAATACCGTCACCGCCACGTGCGCCCCGAAGTTAGGATTGTTCTGGCCACCGACCGTCAGCCTGACGTCTATGGCATCCGCTTGCGCATAACCCATGGCCTCATTCGCCGTGCCAGTCACCTGACCCACGCGCTTCGTGAAGTCGTTCGCGGTTATCGCATAGCCGTTTGAAACGATCCAGTCGCCCACAAGTATCATGCTCTGCTTCGACACTGCGTTGCTGTCGCTGTCCGTCGCGGAATACGTCACCTTGAACGCACCCCTGGTTGACGTGTCTAGCGGCAGCGGGCCGTTGTGCGTCACGGGCAACGTGCCGTCCTCTATGTCGGTCGCGCTCACGCCGCTCATATATGACGGATTTGTTGTGTCGTTGTCGAACGCCGCGCCTATCGCGACCACCTTCTGGGCGGGCACTGTCAGCACGGGGATGCCCGCGTTGGACACCGCCACCTCGATCTCCACGAATGTGGCATGCTCCTCAGCCACCCTGAACCGCGCCGCGAAGCGGTATGCGTTCCCGCTCGCGAAATTGGTCTGCTCGAATCTCGTGCCAGACCCGTCCTTGTTCACCACGCTGGACAGTATCAGCTCGACGCTTCCGCTCTTCGCGAGCTGGGTGCCTGTCCTGATATAGCTGACGGCGTCAGCGAGCGTCTTGAAGGCATCGGCATATGCCGCGCTGCCGTACTGCGCTTTCAGCGCATTGGCCGTGCTGATGTTTATGCGGAAGTCGTTCGCGCCTATCGAATACTGCTCGCCGTTATTTGGATGGGTTATGCTGTCGTCCACCACGGTCGCCTGTATCTGCTTCCATACGGCGGGGTGCCCAGATATGCTCAGGACTGGGAAGTAGTCCCCTTCCTTCGCCTTGTACGAGCCTGTGCCTTGGACTATCGCCGTCGCCGCAGCGCCCTTCGTGTCCCAGGCCTTTGCGTCGGACTCGGCCAGCAGCTGTCCGCCTACGGTCGGCTCCGCCAGTGTGGGCGCGACCTTTGACACGCCTATGATGAACGAGCGCGCCTGGATGATGTAGTCATTGTCGTAGATATAGCTGCCGCCATCCACCACGACCGCCCGCGTGATTTCCTCGATGTTGCCATCTGAGTCTTCGACGCGGAACTTCACCTGATATACACCCTCGCCATTTTTCGGGATGCTCGGGAATAGCTCCGCCCCGCTCGCGTTCGGGTTGATGACGATATCGCCTGTAATATCGCCGTCCTCGGCATCGTCAGCCGTGACACCCTTCATTATCTCGCCCCTGCTGACGTTGCCGCTGGCGTTCGGGTCATGCGCAACAACTATCGGCGCGGGTGCGCTTATAGTCGGCGCACTGCCTGCCCCTACGACCCTGATCGAGAATGTCGCCGTCGCATTGCCCGCCAAGTCGCGCACGTCCACTCGGTATGTGCCGACATTGCCCAAGGAAAGCCCTGTGCTGGGCGTTACAGAAAGCACCATCGCGCCCGCATCCGATATCTGGCCCGACGGCGAGATTTTTTCGGCTACCGCGTTCAGGGCATTCAGAACCGCCGCGTCGCCCGTCAACGTCTGTGCCTGGCTCTGGCTGATCGTGATGTCGTCGCCGCGTACATAGTATGTGTAGCCGTTAGCGTCAGGTCCTTCCGGTCCAGCTATGGATGTATTGCCTACAACCCTGCCGACAATGGCTTTCTGTACCCAGCCGTTGGGTTCCTGCGGATCCCGGCCGCCCATTACAATATTGTAGTCAGCCACGGTATCCGTGTAGCCACCGTCGTTCCTGACCACCGTGTCGTCTATGATGTCGCCAGTAGCGCCGTCGTACAATACCACTCCTGACAGCCCTTTTATCTGCGCGTCTTTCAGCGCGGGGTCAGTGACCACTCTGTTGGATGGCACCTCGAACGAACGCGCTTCCAGAACTCTGCTCTTGCCGACTGCGTATGTGCCGTCGTTCACGACCACCGTGCGGCGCTTGTAGACCCTGTTTCCGTCGCTGTCAGTGACGGAGTATGCCACCTTGTATATGCCTGTCTTGTTCAGATCCACCGGCCCAATGATAGCCGCGCCCGTCACCTTATGGGTAATGTCGTGCCCATTGGCAGGGTCGCCGTCCTCGGCATCGGTCGCGCTCACGCCGTACATTCCGTCCGCAGGCCACTGCGAGGGGAGTATGGCTGTGGCTGGCCTCTGCGCCGCTGCGCCCGTCCAGATCTCTACGGGGGTCAGCACATTCAACGCCGGGGCGCTGCCTTCGGCCACAGTGCCGACGACGATGGCTTTCAGCTCGTTGATATCGCGCCCTACTACGCCAAAGCGTACTGGATATGCGTTAGGCGTATCCGAGAACGGGCCTGTCGCCGCGTCGCCGCTGCGAACAACGCCGACCTGTGCGTTCGGTGCGGTGTCCACAAGCTTGATGACCCTCGCGCCCGCCGCCTGGATGAGCGCATCCGCGATATTCCCGCTGCCCAACATAGCGCGCGCCTGCGCCGTAGTCCTCGTGAAGTCGGAGGCTATAAGCGCATACTGGCTGTCTTTCGTTCCTGGGTCAACAACCGTCGCGCCCGTCACCGTGCCCTTTATGGTCTTGGATCTGTTGTGGCCCGCGACCCTCCACGTGAACGAGTATTCGCCAACTGGCGCCTTTGCCGCGTAGTTTGCGGGCGAGGCCGCCCACGAGACAGGCAACTGGTCGCCTATTATATTGAACGCTTCTGCATAGGAACGCCCCTTCGCCTGCGACTCGGAGCCGTCCACATCCTCCTGCGCTATCACGAAGTCGCGTGCGCCGATGATGATGTCGTTCGCCTTGTCCACTATATATCTTCCGTCAGTGACCACTATCGACCTGGACATCTCCACCTTGTTGCCGTGGCTGTCTATGGTCGTGTAGGTAACTTTGTATACGCCTATATTGCGCGTGTCAATATAGGATACCTGCGAACCGCTGTCGCCGCCCTGCCTTATCTTGTATGACGTTCCATATGGCTGGCCTGTGACGCCGTTGCCTGCTGGATTTTTGAAAATGGGGTGGCTCGTGCCCGAGGCATCCCATGTCGGGTTGTCCTCGGCGTCGGTCACCTGCATCTTCGCCTTCATCTCCAGCTCGTCCATCACGTGGCTCACGGCACTCTGCGGGACTATAAGCGGCGCATCCGTGAATGCGATGACCGGCAATGCGCCCGCATCTATCGTCGCATTGATATCACTCGTGACCTCGTTCGACGCGGGGTTGGCCGGGTCGTCCACCATTATGGAAACACTGTATACTGTCGGTACCTTCGAGCGGTAGCCACCGTCGCTCTTGACCTTCACCGGCACTGCCTTGCCCAGGTTCGGGTTCGCCACCTCGCTGCCAGGCGTTATGCCGGGCAACGTCGGGCGCGCGTCTATCGCCCTCGCGTACGACTTGGCGAGGATCTGCGCATCGGTGTCCGAAACGCCCTGCACATCGCCTACCGGGATAGTATAGTCATGCGCTATAATGGCGTATCCGCTGGCTACCGACCATGCGCCCACCAGCACCACGCCGCTCTTCGTGACGGTGTTGTAGTCGGAGTCTGTCACGGAGTATGTCACCGTGAACGCCGCCTCCGTGGACGTGCTGACGGGGGTGTTGTGCGAGATGGCGGACGCAGCTATGCTGCCGTCCTCGTTGTCCTC
>JAIRPC010000078.1 GCA_031257215.1 Eubacteriales Family XIII. Incertae Sedis bacterium | reverse complement strand
GCCTCTTCGTCTGTTTCAGCGACAATGTGATTTTCCTTTCCATTAAGTAATTCTAACCCAATCAGGGTGACATTTTCCCTGAACACTTATGGGGTGACATTATCACAGAACAACAAGATTGCGCGTGTCTTGCCCTTGCTTATCCAGCTTGCGCATAGTACAATGGTTATTATGATTGACTTGTTCGCAGGGGAAGATTTGATATGAACAGAAGAATAGTGGCGGTTTTGTTTTTGACCTGCACGGCGCTGGCGCTTGCTTCTTGTGCGCGGGATTCGGCGCGGGAGACTTTGCCCGCGGATGCCCCAGCGATTCAGGATAGTGCGGCTACGGATGCCACTGTCGGGGTAGGCTCCGCGACGGATGCCGCCCTCGGCGCAGATGCCCTAACCGAATCCGCCGTCCAGGCAAGCCCTGCGGCATTGGATTCGCCCACCGCCGAGCTCTATTCCTTTGGCGGCGGCCAGTACGAGGAAAATCCCTGCGTGACCATAGTTGACAAGAACGGCAATTTCATAGCAAAGGGCGCAGGCTACGAAATTGTATACAATTTTGACAACACTGCGGCGGTGGCGATAAAACGCAAAAAATACGAGGAAAGCGGCAGTTACCTGATGGCTTTGTTTGATGTCAAGGGCAAGATGCTTTACGATTTTGGGCCCTACGATTACTTCGGCGACAAGGGTACGCTGGTGCGAAGATACGCTGTTACCGATAAGACAGAAATGAGCAATGCTGAATACGGCATAGGCTCACGTTACTCCATTATTGACATGGCAGACGGCAAAGTGAAAAGCGGCACGCACAAGGCCAAATGGGGCGAGGGATTCGCGGCCGAGCCTTACGACAAATATTTTTATGTCGATGGCTATGAATATTTTGATGGGTCTGTCGGCATAAAGGAAGACGATGGTTATGATTTGGTAGACAGCAAAGGGGAAACCCTCTTTGACGATGCGGACGAAATCAAACCATTTGCTTTCGGCGGGGACGGCATGGCCAGCAGCTTCCTTGCCAAGAAGAACAACACCTACTACAAGCTGTCGAGGAACGGCAAAGCGATCGCAAAGCACGAGTTCAAAGGGGACGGATATCAGTTAGGGGATGGTTACATATTCGCGGGCGGCGCGATACTCGACTCTGATTTCAAAGTGCTCACGAAGGGCTACGATAACGCGGAGGCGGCATATACGGAGCTTTATTCATACCCCGACTATTACATCTATGTCAGCGCCCACTACCTTGGGAACCGCCGCTATATTATTGGAACAAAGGATGGCACCAATGATGTCTTCGACGAGCGGGGGCAGGCGGTATGGCAGGGTCTGCGTCACGACGGCTACATTTCATACGGCCCGAACCGCATTGCGCTGCGCCAAGGCTTCTCTCAAGGCCTGATGGACGAAACGGGCAAGTGGCTCTACAAGGAAAGCATATTCCAGACGCTTGACGACTAGCATATTTGACTGAGAGATACGGCGGATTTAGAATACAGAGAATTACGGAGGTTTTTCACATGAACAGAATCAGCAAGAAACAAAACAGCGCGACACGCCTGACAGGGGATTTTTCCCGCCACCGCTTCACGGGGCTGGCGCGGGTTATCCCGTGCGTGCTAGTTATTCCATTAATCGTGGCGGCATTGACTTTCGCGGGGTGTGCGAAGCCGAACGACGCGCCCGCTACTCCGAGCGGGAAAGCCGCTACGGGAAGTGCGGTGACCGCGCCCGACCTCTCGTCCATAAACGAGAAAAACTATCCCGCGATAGACGGCAGCACAGCCAATCTGCCGCTGCTCGCGGCGCTGTACGCGAAGGTCTGCGGAGTCACGCAGGAGGTCGCGGAAACGAAGGTCAGCACGAACGGCACCAGCAACGCGTGGCAGAACGTCACGGACGGCGATGTGGATATGATCGTCGCGTATGAGCCAGAGTCTGACGCCATGAATGCGGCAAAGAGCGCGGGCGTCGATATAGAGGCGCTGGGTCGCGACGGGCTCGTGTTCCTGACTGCTGCGGACAATCCTGTGGACAGCCTGACCGCGGACCAGCTGCGCGGGATCTATTCGGGCAGGATAAAGAACTGGAAGGATGTCGGCGGCAAGGACGAGCCTATCGCGGCTTTTCAGCGAAATGAGGGGAGCGGCAGCCAAACGCTGTTCGAGAAGTTGGTCATGAAAGGCGAACGGCTGATGGACGCGCCGCAGGAATTCCGCAAGGGCGAGATGGGCATGCTTCTGGAATCGCTGTCCGAGTTCGACGGCGAGGGTTCGTCCATTGGCTATTCCGTGTTCTACTACGCGAGCGAGATGTACGCCATGCCAAATTTGAAGATGATCGCCGTGGAGGGCGTGAAGCCTGCCACGGAAACGATAGCGGACAAAAGCTACCCGCTGACGAACAATTTCTATGTCGCGCTGTGTGCGCCAGAGCCCGCGGGCGCGTCTGATGACGGCGAGGGCGAAGCGGCGTCGAGAGAGGCTGTGGGCAATGGCGAGGGCGAGGACATGGGCGACGAACAGCCACCCAGAAGGTCTGAGCAGGCGCGCCTTATCCGCGACTTCCTGTTGTCGGAGGATGGCACCAGGTTCATTCAGGATGCTGGCTATGTTCCCGTGCGCAGCGCGAGCAGCGCCACAGCCCAGGGCAACGCCACGGGCGAGTCGGTAGCCGCAGGCGCGGAGCAAGGCGGCGCACAGGCAAGCCAGAGCGGCGGCTTCCCCTATGGTCCTTCGGCGGTCGAGGGTTTCCCAAAAAATATCGTGAAAGCAAACCACGCCGAGGGCTTCACGGACGACAAGCTGTCGGATATCGTGGACAAGACTGTGGATGAGCGGTTCGCGGATAAATACGAGTACGACCCCACACGCGGTTTTCCGCTCCATTCATCCGTTATTTATGACGCGTATACAGAGGGCGGCCTGCTGAAAATATTTGTTCTTGCGTATGAGGAAACATACCAGCTGGACGGCGATAGTGTCACCGCGATGTCAGGAAGCATTGTACCTGCCGCGCTCACATACAAAATCGCCGACGCACCTGCTCTGACAGAATATCTGCCGGCGCAGGATGGCTCATTATATGTATCGTCCATAAAAGCATTTTGCACCATGCCGGCTTCGGGCAAAAAAATCAAGGGCCTAGCCAAAAAGATAACAAATAATGAAGCGGCCGTTAATGAATCGCTTCATAAACTGCATAGGACGCGGCTGATCGCCTACCTAAAATACCGGGGGCTTCAAAGCGCCAAGCTAAGGGAATACGAGGGCGCGGAGCAGATCACGCTGTACTGAGCCCCGCCGCCTCGCCGCGCTGATTATCGACCAGAATGAGTGCAAAAACCAACGCCGCGGGGGCGGTTCGCCGTGTTGCAAGGACACGGTTAGAACCGTCCCCGCTGTGCGCACGCTCACTTCTCCTGCTTGCCGCCGCCTGCGCCATTGGTGTAGACGAAGTACCAGCATGGGGCAATTTTCCTTATCTTCTTGTCGCCTTTTTTTGTGGGCGCGTTGTAATCGGAATAGACAATATTAGAGCTGAACCCCTTGTCTCTTACCGATTTGCTTACAGGGAAATCAATGCTGATATTACCTTTCGACAGATACATGGAGACATCCGTGTCTTTGAAAATTCTTTCCAGATCACCCCAGTACGGAGTGTCTTTTCCATAGCATAAGCCCTCTACCATGAGAAAATCTTCTTCATAATTATAGCTATAATACGACTCGCCCATCTTGCTCTCAAAGAACGCCGCCATGTCCTTGAATTCGCCCTGGTACTTCATGAGTATATCGTAGGCGACGGGATCCCTCTGCTTGATGTAGCCCAGATTC
>JAIRPC010000009.1 GCA_031257215.1 Eubacteriales Family XIII. Incertae Sedis bacterium | reverse complement strand
ACCTCGTCCCTAATATAATCGGGATAGACATGCTCTATTCCGATTATTTCATTTTTTGAGAAAAATTTCAGGTCGGAAAGCACCTGGTTGTCGCCTAGCTCAGGGTCAGTGCCCAGCTTGGCGCAGCCGCCTGTTATCGTGCCTAGGAAGAAATTCACGAAGCGCTGCCCTCGCTTCTCGGAAACCTCCTCGACATGCCAGAGCAATCGCCCTATCCGCACGGCAAGGCCAGTTTCTTCAAGCACCTCGCGCACCGCCGCGTCGCGCGAGCTCTCGCCTGGCTCGACCGCGCCGCCAGGAGGCATCCAGATGTCCCGCCCCTCATGCCGCTGCCGCACGAGCAGTATGCGCGGCTCTACGCCGTCTGCGCCCTGCGCAACACCGCCAGCGCCCGCCGCATCCACTATTATCACACGCACCCCGCCAGACCACATATCATTCACCTCCACAATTGTTGTTCCGCACAATGGTACTGCTGCAAGTAGTATATCACGCGCAGCGGTTCAACGCTTTACTTTGCCACAGAACACCGCTATAATTAGAATATGATAGACCCAGTTCATAGAAAGCATATTGGATTTAGATGGCTGGCGCTGGCGGTCTTGGTTGCGGGTATGGTTTTGCTGGCGGGCTGCTCCGGCGTTGGTTCTGGCGCGGGCGAAGGCTCGTATGACGATGCCGGCGCGGGTGAGCCGACCGCTGGCGCCCAGCAGGCCGACGTTGGCAAGGGCAGCGCGGCGGACACGGCGCAGGACTCCGCGCCAGGCGAGGACAGCGAAACGCCTGAGCTTGTTGCCGCGGAGGTGACACGCGTTATCGACGGCGATACGATAGAGGTATCCATGCCGGATGGCTCTATCGAAAAGGTGCGCCTTATCGGGGTTGACACGCCTGAAAGCGTACACCCTGACAAGAGCCGCAATGTCCCTTACGGGGATATCGCATCCGAGTTCACCAAAAATTATCTGGACGGAAAAACCGTCGGGCTTGAATATGACGTGCAGGAGCGGGACAGGTACGGTCGGCTGCTCGCCTACGTCTACGTTGGCGATACCATGTTCAACGAGATTTTGATCTCCGAGGGGCACGCGTCTGTCAGCACATATCCGCCAAACGTAAAATACGTTGAGCGCTTCACGGCGGAACAGACATCCGCGCGCAATGCGGGGAATGGCCAGTGGGGATACACGCCTCCCGACGAAAGCGCCCAGGAGAAAAACGAGGAAAGCGCCCAGGGAGAATATATAGGCTCCGCGAGGTCATACAAATTTCATTGCACGGATTGCGTGTGGGGGCAAAAAATTACAAGCAATAACGCGGTGTATTTCGCCAACCGCGACGAGGCGATAGACGCGGGCTTCGCGCCATGCAAGGTTTGCCGCCCTTAGCGCCAGCGTGCGCGGATGCAGCTGCACAAAAAGAACCGTCCCCGCTGTGTTCGCTGTGTTCCCGCTGTGTTCTTGGTCGGGGTGTGTTATACTCTTATTATTACTGGAATAACGCGCAGGGAGGTGCGACATGAAAGAAGCAATGGATATACGGGCGGCGGCCGCCGCCGCTAAGGAGAGCAGCTATATTTTGGCGGCGCAGAGCGGGCAGATTCGGGACTTTGCGCTCGAAAGCATAATAGATTCGCTTCGGGCGAACCGCGGCGCCATCATAGCGGAGAACGAGAAGGATCTCGAAGCGGCGGAGCATGCGGGGCTTCCCGCGCCTATCGTGAAGCGGCTGCGCTTTGACGGCGGCAAGATCGACGAGGTGATAGCGGGAATAGGCGATCTCATCAAGCTGCCGAACCCTCTTGGAAAGACCATAGCCGCGCGCGAGCTGGACGAGGGGCTTAGGCTCGAACAGGTCACCTGCCCCATAGGGGTTATCGGGGTAATATTTGAATCCAGGCCAGACGCGCTGGTGCAGATAGCGTCGCTATGCATCAAGAGCGGCAACTGCGCCGTGCTGAAAGGCGGCAGCGAGGCCGCGCACACGAACCGCATATTATTTGAAAACATACAGGCGGCGGGGCTGGCGGCGGGGCTGCCTGTCGGGTTTCTCACGCTCGCCGAATCGCGCGAGGAGATTTCAAGCCTGTTGCACTGCGACGAGTCAATCGACCTCATCATCCCGCGCGGCTCTAACGAGTTTGTCAAATACATCATGGACAACAGCAATATACCTGTGATGGGGCATGCCGACGGGGTATGCCATGTCTATGTGGACGAGTGCGCCGATATCGAAAAGGCTGTGCCGATAGTGCGCGACAGCAAGGTGCAGTACGCCGCCGCCTGCAACGCCGCGGAAACCGTGCTGGTGCATAGGGGTATCGCGGATAGGCTCCTGCCGCCGCTTGGGGCAGAGCTGGGCTCGCGCGGGGTGACCGTGCGCGGTACGGACGATGTGCGGAGGCTGCTGCCAGAGGCGGAGGCCGCGTCGGACGCCGACTGGCGAACCGAGTATCTAGACCTGGTGCTGAGCATCAGGCTTGTGGATAGCGCGAATGAGGCGATACGCCACATCAACGCCTACGGATCGCACCACACGGACTGCATTGTAACCGAGTCGGACGAAACGGCGGAGCTGTTCATGCGGCTGGTGGACTCGGCGGGTGTCTACCGCAACTGCTCGACGCGGTTCGCGGACGGGTTCCGCTACGGGCTGGGCGCGGAGGTCGGAATCAGCACGGGCAAGCTGCACGCCCGCGGCCCTGTCGGGCTGGACGGGCTGACCACATACAAATACAAGCTGACCGGCAACGGGCATATAGTGGACGATTACGCGAGCGGGAAGAAATCATTCCATTTCAAGGAATTGCAGCCAGATATCGCCTATCTGACGCATGGGTTTATTGAGTAGGCATGTGAGGCTCAGCCCTGCGCCGCCTGCCCACCTGCTGGGCTTGCGGATTTTGCCCTGTGATGCGGGAAACTTGGGTCGCTGTATTTCCTGATTATGTTCATCGGGCATTCTTTCACACACAGACCACAGCCTACGCATTTTTCCTGGTCGATTGCCGCCAGGTTATTCTCTATTTCCACCGCGCCGAATTTGCACGCCTTGACGCAACGCCCGCAGGCTATACAGCCCACGCTGCACATAGACCTCGTGACCTTGCCTTTCTCGGTGTTGCTGCAACGCACGAAAATGTCAGAGCCGCCACGCGCCAGCTCGATCAGCTTGTTCGGGCATCGCTCCACGCACAGCCCGCAGGCCACGCATTTGTCCTTGTCCACGACAGCGACGCCGTGGTACATATAGATGGCGCCGTAGTTGCAGGCGTAGGTGCAATCCCCGTAGCCGAGGCAGGCGTTCGGGCAGGCTCCGCGCCCTCGGTAGAAGGTCTTGTTCGCGGCGCAGGACTGCATGCCGCGATACCTCATGACATAGCGCGTCTTGGAGAACGTCCCAGCGCATCTGACGCGCGCGTATCTCTGCTCGGCGGCATCTACCTCAACGCCCAGCACAGTGCTGATCTTCGCCGCCACGTCCGCGCCGCCGACAGGACAGAGGTTTGGCTTCGCGCCGCTGTCCACGATGGCGGAAGCATAGTCGCTGCACCCCGCGAACCCGCACGCGCCGCAGTTCGCGCCAGGCAGCACGCTGTTGATACGCGCTGCCCTCTCGTCAACGCTCACCGCCATATACTTCGCCGCGAGCGTCAGCCCGACGCCCGCCACCAGCCCTATTAACGAAACGATTATTATTGGAAGCGCTATTGTCATTTTCCGAACACCCCTTCCACCATTCCTGAGAAGCCCATGAACGCGAGCGACAGTATCGACGCCGCGATCAGCACCGACGGCACGCCCTTGAACGTTTCAGGCACGTCGGCTTCCTCGATTTTCTGCCTGATCCCCGAGAACAGAACCATTGCGAGCAGGAAGCCCAGGCCCGCGCCGAACGCGTTGGCGAGCGACTGCGCGAACGTGTAGCCGTTGTCGAAGTTCAGTATCGTCGCGCCCAGCACCGCGCAATTCGTGGTGATGAGCGGCAGATACACGCCGAGCGACGAGTGCAGGGCCGGCATGTATTTTTTCAGCATTATTTCCACGAGCTGAACCAACGCGGCAATAACAAGGATGAATACAATAATTTGCAGATATTCCAGCTCGAACCTAGCGAGCAACAGCGCGTAGAGCGGCCAGGTGACGGCGGTCGCAAGGATCATTACGAATGTAACGGCAATGCTCATGCCGACCGACGAGTCAAGGCGCTTCGACACGCCGAGGAACGGGCAGATGCCGAGGAATTTCGACAGCACGAAATTGTCTACGAGTATGACGCTGAACAGGATGACCAGTATTTCTTTCATGAGCGCCCACTCTCCTTTACTTTATCGTTATCATTATCCCCGCAGCCTTCACAGCCGAAGTCCTTTTTGAACCTCACTCCTTTCGCGGGTATCTTCCGCGCCAGCGCCACCAGTACGCCGAATACGAAAAAACCGCCCGGCGCTAGCAGGAACACCGACATTGTGGGGACACCCTCCGGCAGGAACTGCATTCCCATCCACGAGCCTGAGCCTAGCATTTCGCGCACCGAGCCCATGATGAACAGCGCGGCAGTGAAGCCTATGCCCATGCCTAGGCCGTCGAGCGCCGAAATGAACACGCCGTTCTTGCTCGCGAACATCTCCGCCCTGCCGAGGACTATGCAGTTCACGACTATGAGCGGTATGAAAAGCCCCAGCGCGGCGTAGAGCGACGGCACGTAGGCCTCCATTACCATGCCCACTATCGTGACGAACCCTGCGATAACCACTATGAAGCACGGTATGCGCACCCTGTCGGATATCACGCTTTTCAGCATTGATATAACTACATTCGAGCAGAGGAGCACGACCATTGTCGCGAGCCCCATCCCGATGCCGTTGACCGCCTGCGTCGTGACGGCGAGCGTTGGGCATGTGCCGAGCAGCAGCACCAGCACAGGGTTCTCTTTCAAAATGCCGTTCAAAAGCACGGCCGATTTTTTTGTTCTGTTATTCTTCGCACTGTTATTCATTCGCTTCACCTGATGTGCTTCCATCCGCGGCATTGCCATCCGCAGCGCCCTCGCCTGGGCCGCCTGCCGAGCCGCCCGAAATGGCCGCGGCAGCTACAAGCGCCGCGTCCACCGCGCGGTAGACCGTGTTGGATGTAATGGTCGCTCCTGTAATGGTGTCTATCTCCGTGGCATCCGCGCGATCCGTGTTCAGCTTGTCGGTCTTGATGTCCGACGCGCCGCCGTATTGCGCGAGGTATTCCTCCGTCATGGCCTTCGTGCCGAGCCCAGGCGTCTCCGAATGGTTCAGCACCTTGACCGCCGTCACCGCGCCGTCAGTGCCTATGCCCACCATGACCTCTACCGTGCCGCCGAACCCTTTTTCATTGACCGTTACCACGTAGCCCGATTCGCCGTCGGCGAGGAATACCGACGCCACCGTGTCAGGAAGCCCTGGCTTCACCTCGGCAGTCACATCCTCAAACCCGGACGCGGCGGGCAGCACTGCCCTGCGCGCTTCGTCCGCTTCCTGTGAATGGATGCCCGCGATGATGGGCTTCGTGGCCCCGTGTGTGAGCACGAGCGCGGCCGTGACCACAAGGCAGATGGCAACCAGCGCCAGGGTGGGGGCAATATCATGCTTTTTCATTGCGTTCCTCCCTTCGCTTTATCGCTATCGCCATTCCGCGACGCCACGCGCCTGCTGCCGTATAGCGGGCGGCGCGTTGCTCTGTCGATATGCGGCACCACCAAATTCATTATCAGTATAGCGAACGAAACGCCCTCGGGATATGCGCCGAACAGGCGGATCATCATAGTTATCACCCCACAGCCTATGCCGAATATGATCTTGCCTTTCACGGTAATGGGCGATGTCGCGTAGTCCGTTGCCATGAACAGCGCACCGAGCATGACGCCGCCCGCGCAGATGTGGAACACGGGATCCTGCCCCGCCGCGAGGGCGAACACGAACACCGAGCCAATGAACGATACTGGCACGGCTGGCGAAATGATCCTGCGCAGCAGCAGGAACGCCCCGCCGACAAGCAGCGCCAGCGC
>JAIRPC010000100.1 GCA_031257215.1 Eubacteriales Family XIII. Incertae Sedis bacterium | reverse complement strand
CGCAATATCGTATGGGACGCGTACGGCGCGGTATGCCGCCTGAAATACGATTTTCTCGACAGGGCGAAGCGGCTGATGCCGCAGGAGGAATATGGGCTTTTCGCGGGCATGATGTTCGGCGGCAAATCCGAAATGGACGATGAAAGCTACGATATGTTTCGACGCAATGGCGTGGCGCATATACTGAGCGTGAGCGGGCTTCACGTGGCTATCGTATACGCTTTTTTCACGCTGTTGCTCGGCCGCAGAAGAACGCCAGCCGTTTATCTCGCGATCGCCGCCGCCCTGGTATGCTACGCGGCAATGTCGGAGTTTTCGCCGTCGGTGGTCCGCGCCGTCACCATGATAGCCCTGCACCTATTTTCAAAAATCATCCGAGCGAGGTACGACCTGCTGACGGGGACCTGCGCCGCCGCGCTGTTCATGCTGATAGCCTCGCCGCTCGACCTCATGGGAGCAGGGTTCAGGCTGTCTTTCCTCGCCGTACTGCTATTGGCTTTCGGCATACCGTTCGCGGGCAGGTATGTCGGCTACCGCGATGCCGCGACGGGCAAGGCGCTGTCGGCAAGGGCGGTGGGGGAGAGGTTCAGCGTAGGCGGCGGATCGCCCGGCCTTGGAATGCTGCTCCGCGAAAAGGCGGTGGGAATAATGTTGCCGCTGCTCGTGATTCAGCTCGGCATGGCACCTATGATAGCATACGAGTTCAACTACGTTTCGCTTTCGGGGCTTGTCGTCAACCCGCCCGTCGCGGCTCTGGCGGGGTGGGCGCTGCCCGTCGGCATATGCATGTTTATCGCGGGCGCTCTGCCGCTTCCCGGCTTTCTGTTCGGTCTGGCGGCGCAGGGCGAAACAGCTATGGCAGGGCTTATCGGCGCCATGGTGCGCACCGCCGACGCCATACCATATGGACATATTAATGTAGCAAGCCCGCCCGCGCCGCTTTTGTTCGCATTTTACGGCCTGCTTTTCTTCGCGCTGTCGGAGACGGGCGTGGTCATACGCGCCAGGAGGGGGCGCGGCCGGGTTCTGGCGGTCTGTGCCTGCGTTGTCCTGGCTGCGGCGGTCAGCCTGGCCAGCCCGCTCTGCCGCCAGGATCGAAGCTCGCTGGTATTCGTTGATGTGGGGCAGGGCGACTGCCTGCACATCCGCACGCCAGACGGGAGGAACTACCTCGTGGACGGCGGCGGAAGCGCGGACTATGATGTCGGAAGCAAAATATTATTGCCATATTTGTTAAAAAACGGAGTCACACGCCTGGACGGTGTTTTCGCCACGCACCTGCATATGGATCATTGGAAAGGGCTATGCGAGCTGTCGCGGAGCATCGACGTCGGAAAGGTATATATATATGAAGGAAGCGCATACAACGCCGAGCGCAGGAAGATAGCTGCCGACGAGGAGGATTTCGTGTTTATCGCGCAGGGCGACAGCGTGGCGCTGGGCGAGGGGGTCAGGCTCGAAACGCTCTGGCCGCCGCGCCGCACTGATGAGGAGTACAGAGGCATGGCGGCGGAGGAAGCGGCAGGCGGCGGCGACGAAAACAGGAACAGCCTGGTCATGAAGGTGGACTACGAGGGAGTCACCGCCATGATGACGGGCGATGCGGGGGAGGAGGCGGAGAGGGTGCTGTTGGACGCCTACGGCGCGGGCTCAGAAGCCGCTTCGGGTAGCGGCGTGGCGGCAGGGTCGCCACTGGCTTCACCCGACTCGCCTGCCGCGTTGAACCTGGGTTCCCGCATACTGAAAGTCGGGCACCACGGCAGCAGGTATTCCACGACCGACGATTTCCTCGCGGCGGTGCGACCCGACGCCGCGGTCATACAGGTTGGCAGGAACAATTTCGGTCACCCGACAGCGGATGTCCTTGATAAGCTGGCGGCGAATGGTATAATGATATTCAGAAATGACCTCGGCGGCGCTGTGATGTTCGCCGTTCGGGGCGGAAAGGTCATAAATGCCGAGGACTGCAAAGCACGCTTTCAAAACAATTGAATCGGATCTGTCGGGCGGCGCGCTGAAAGGCGCACGGGCTGTCCTGCTGTTCGGTGACGAGGGCTATCTGGTGGATCATTACGAGCGCCTGCTGCGCGGCATGTTCATCTCGCCAGGCATGGAGGCGCTCGATTTTTCGCGGGTAGGCTGGGACGCGAAGAACGTGGCGGGTTCAGCCAGCGATGTTATGGCGGCGTGCGACACGCTCCCCATGATGTCAGAAAGGAGGGTGGTGCTGGTATCGGTGTCGCCAGGAGACGAAAAATCCCTGGGCTTCGCGGACGCAAAGCCGTTCGCGAAATACATAGGGGACGTGCCGGCCACCACGCTTTTGGTGATGGTGTCCGCTGCATTCCCGAAAACCTCCGCGCTCTACAAGGCGTTCGTAGCGCACGGCAGGGTCTACGAATTTACTCGGCTCGAAAGGGCTGATCTGGCGTCGTTCGTGAAGAGCCGCTTCAAGAGGGAGGGCGTCGCCGCGCCGCCGGACGCGGTAGGGGAAATCATAAAGGTGTCGGGGTATTTCGACAGGGAGCCGAAAAGCGACCTGTTCAGGCTTGGCTCAGACATAGCGAATATAGTTGGCTACGCGAAGGGCGGCGGCGCGGCAGGGGACGGCGGCCCGCCTCCCTGCAAGGCGAACGGCCCCGCCATAAGCGTGACGCTCGCGGATGTCGCCGCTTGCATGGGGACATCCATAGAAACCGACGTGTTCGCGATGCTTGACGCGGTAAGCTCCGGCAGAAAAGGCGACGCGATAGAATTGATACGCAACATCACTGCGCGCGGGGAGAGCGCGTTCGGGCTTCTCGCGCTTCTCACAGGGCAGTTTGAGATCATGCTGGGCTACCGCGAGATGAAGGATCGCCGCGCTCCTATGGGGGAGATCATGGAAGCGCTCGGCGTCAAGAGCGAGTTCAGGCTGAAAAAGGCGGCGGGCTTCGCGGACAGGTACAGCGCGGGGCGGCTAGCCGAGCTGCTGCACAGGCTCTACCGCGTGGACCGCGACATCAAGTCGGGGCTGTACGGGGAGCGCCTGGCGCTCACCATGTTCGTCGCGGAGATGTAGGATGCAGGGCAGCGGGGCGCTAACCATACCCGTTTGCGCGGTTGTTTCGCCAT
>JAIRPC010000120.1 GCA_031257215.1 Eubacteriales Family XIII. Incertae Sedis bacterium | reverse complement strand
CGCGACATCAAGTCGGGGCTGTACGGGGAGCGCCTGGCGCTCACCATGTTCGTCGCGGAGATGTAGGATGCAGGGCAGCGGGGCGCTAACCATACCCGTTTGCGCGGTTGTTTCGCCATTACATCAAGCATCGCTACATTAGTTGGATTTTTCAAACTATTATGTGTATTACAGAATATGAATTTTCCTCTTGAAAATATGGCATGCGTTTTGATATTATCTTATACGGTAGAAGTTTTGGGAAACATCATGTTTCCTCAGTTTACGGAGGTAAAATTATGTGCGAAAACTGCGGCGCCGCCGCTCCTCGCTCCGATTTCAAGGAGCTTGAGCCGGTGCTAAAAAAGTATGCGGATGTTGAGGGGAGCCTCATATCCATCCTGCAAAAAGCCCAGGATATCTACGGGTATTTATCCTTGGAAACCATCAATTATATCTCGGCACAGACGGGGATCGCGCCAGCGAAGATTTACGGCGTGGCGACGTTCTACACGCAGTTCAGGTTAGAGCCTATCGGTGAGTACCTCATCATGCTCTGCCAGGGGACGGCGTGCCACGTCAACGGCGCGGCGCTTATCGAGGAAGCGATCACCGACCACCTCGGCATCGCTGACGGCGAAACGACAGAGGACAACAAGTTCACGCTGAACAATGTCGCGTGCCTTGGCTGTTGCAGTCTTGCGCCAGTTATGATGGTGAAGGGCCCAGAGGGCGAAGAAACGTTTGGCAACCTTACAAAGGAAAGCGTAGTCAAGGCCCTTGACGGGATCAGGGCGAGAGGATAGGAGGCGCTTGATATGAAAATAGTGGTAGGTCAAGGCTCCTGCGGCATAGCGTCCGGAGCCAGAAAAACAGAGGACGAAATAATTCGCCTGCTTGCGGCGGGCGGTCTGAATGATGTCAGCGTCGAGAAAGCGGGCTGCGTAGGCAACTGCTACCTCGAACCCATAGTGGATGTCTACGACGACGGCGCGAACCTCTCCGCGAGGTATGTCCGCGTCAGCCCCGACAAGGCGGAGCAGATAGTGGACGGGCATATCAAGGGCGGCAAGGTCGTGGAAGATTTGCTCATCTCGAAAACTGACGAGGAGTTTCTCTCGAAGCAGGAGCGCATCGTGCTTCGCAACGCTGGGTATATCGACCCCGAGAGCATCGACGAATATATCGCGGTCGGCGGGTACGAGGGGCTTCGCAAGGCGCTCACGTCCATGTCGCCGGACGGCGTTATAGACGAGATGAAGGTATCGGGCCTGCGCGGCAGGGGCGGCGCTGGATTCCCGACTTGGTTCAAATGGAACGCCGCCAAGAACAATCGCGGCGACAGGAAATACATGGTCTGCAATGCGGACGAGGGGGATCCCGGTGCGTTCATGGACCGCTCGGTTCTGGAAGGCGATCCGCATTCGTTGCTTGAAGGCATGGCCATCGGCGGCTATGCGATAGGCGCGAGCGAAGGCGTGATATATGTGCGCGCAGAGTATCCGCTTGCCATAGCCCGCCTCGAAATAGCCATAGGCCAGGCGCGCGAAAAAGGGTGCCTGGGCAAGGACATATTCGGAAGCGGATTTGACTTCGACATCAGGATCAAGGCGGGCGCGGGCGCTTTCGTCTGCGGCGAGGAAACAGCGCTGATCGCGTCGCTAGAAGGCGAACGCGGGATGCCCAGGCTGAAACCGCCGTTCCCCGCAGAGAAAGGCTTCTGGCAGAAGCCGACGAACATCAACAATGTGGAAACGTTCGCGAACGTGCCGTGGATAATAACCTCCGGCGGTGCGGCGTTCGCGGCTATGGGCACGGACAAATCCAAGGGCACCAAGGTGTTCGCGCTGGCTGGCAAGATAAAGAAGGGCGGCTTGGTCGAGGTTCCTATGGGGCTTCCGCTGAAAGACGTCATCTTCGGCATAGGCGACGGGATCAAGAACGACAAGGAGTTCAAGGCTGTGCAGATGGGCGGCCCGTCGGGCGGCTGCATACCCGCAGCGCTTTCGGACACGCCAGTCGATTACGAGAACATAACCAAGACAGGCGCTATCGTCGGTTCCGGCGGAATGATCGTTATGGACGAGGACACCTGCATGGTGGACATGGCGCGTTATTTCCTTGATTTTACTCGCAAGGAAAGCTGTGGAAAGTGTAACTACTGCCGACTCGGCACGAAGCGCATGCTCGAAATCCTTGAACGCATAACGCAGGGCAAGGGCGAGGACGGAGATATCGAACTGCTTGAAGAGCTGGCCGGCAAGATCAAGGACGGCTCCATGTGCGGGCTCGGACAGACTGCCCCGAACCCGGTTCTCACTACCATCAGGTATTTCCGGAACGAGTACGAGGACCACATCTACAACAAGAAATGCACGGCTCATTATTGCAAGTCGCTGATCACATTCACCATTACCGATAAATGCACGGGCTGTACGCTCTGTTCCCGCAAATGCCCAGTGGACGCGATATCTGGCGAACGCAAGCAGAACCATGTGATAGACCAAGAGAAGTGCGTACGTTGCGGGCGTTGCGAAGAAGCGTGTAATTTCGGCGCGATACTCAGGGACTAAGGAGGCGCGGACAATGAAAACATTTAGAATAAATATTGACGGAAAAGAAATAGCGGCGACACCGGGGCAGACCGTCCTTGACGCCGCGCGGGAGAACGGCATAGACATCCCCACACTCTGCTACGACGAGCGCACCGAGATATACGGCGCGTGCGGGCTCTGCGTGGTTGAGGTCGAGGGCAACCCGAAGCTCGTAAAGGCGTGCGCCACGGTCGTAGCGCCGAACATGGTCGTGAACACGAGGACTGAGCGCGTCATTGAGTCGCGCAAGACGAACCTGGAACTGCTGTTGTCGAACCACGTTGGCGACTGCCGCCCGCCGTGCGTGACGGGCTGCCCCGCGCACACGGACTGCCAGGGCTACGTCGGGCTTATCGCGAACGGCTGTTACGACGAAGCCATCGAGCTGGTCAGGAACAGGATCCCTCTGCCAGGCTCGATAGGGCGCGTATGCCCGCACCCCTGCGAGGACAAATGCCGCCGCAGGCTTGTTGACGAACCCATATCCATTGCGTGGCTGAAACGCTTTGCCGCCGACATGGACTACTCGGACGGCGATCCGTTCATGCCTGACATAGACCCCGAAACAGGCAAGTCCGTAGCGATCATAGGCGCGGGACCGTTCGGGCTTTCCCTCGCGTACTATCTGCGCCAGAAGGGGCACGCCATCACCATCTTCGAGGCGATGCCCAAGGCGGGCGGAATGCTGCGCTACGGCATACCCGAATACAGGCTGCCTGGCGCGGTTATCGACGAGGAAGTCGCCATCATTGAGGAGATGGGCGTGGAGATCGTCACGGACACGCGCGTCGGCTCGGATGTGGATTTTGAGACCATCAGAAACGAATTTGACGCTGTTGCTGTCGGTATCGGCGCTTGGGTGAGCACGGGCACGGGCGCCAAGGGCGAGGATGCCGCAGGGGTCATCGGCGGTATCGACCTGCTCAGGCATGTCGTGCGCGGCGAGGATATCGAGCTGGGCAAGAACGTCGCCATCGTGGGCGGCGGCAACACGGCTATGGACGCCTGCCGCACGGCTGTCAGGCTCGGCGCGGAAAATGTATACAATATATACAGGCGCACGAGAGACGAAATGCCCGCCGACCTCGTTGAGATAGAGGAGGCCGAGGAAGAAGGCGTTATCTTCAAGAATCTCACGAACCCCATCGAATACGTCACAGACAAGGACGGCCACGTGCGCAAGGTCAAATTGCAGATCATGGAGCTTGGCGAACCCGACGAATCGGGGCGCCGCAGGCCTGTTCCCGTCAAGGGCAAGACCGAGACGATAGACGTGGACAATGTTATACTCGCCATTGGCCAGGCTGTCGAGCCAGAGGGCTTTGGCGAACTGGACAAGACGCGCAAGAACGGTATCGTCTACGATCCAGAAACCTTCATGACGAGCATCCCCGGCGTGTTCGCGGGCGGCGACTGCGGCAACGACGAGATATCCATTGCGGTCGAAGCTATCGCGGACGCGAACAACGCGGCGGACATTATCGACGCGTATCTCGCGGGCGAGGAGATCAAATACGAGCCTGGATATATCGTGGAGCGCAGCGACGTTACCGAAAAAACCTTCGAGGATCGTGAACGCCAGTGCCGTCCCGATATGGCGCACCTCTCCCCCGAGGAAAGAAAGAGTAATTTCACGGAGGTGGTGTTCGGGTACACGCCCGAGCAGGCCGTCAAGGAAGCCGAGCGCTGCCTTGAATGCGGTTGCCACGATTATTTTGAATGCAAGCTCATAGACTATGCGAACCAGTACGATGTCGCACCGTCGCGCCTGAACGGGGACTACTCGCTCATGGATGACGAGGGTGCGCCCATTGACCCGGAGAAATACGACGACGGGCATCCGTTCATCATTCGCGACAGCAACAAATGCATACTGTGCGGGCTCTGCGTGCGCGTCTGTGACGAGGTAATGGGCGTCGGAGCGCTCGGCCTGGTGAAGCGCGGATTCGACACGGTGGTCAAGCCGACGCTCGAAAACCCGCTCGAAGAATCTGGCTGTGTGTCCTGCGGGCAATGCGTCAGCGTCTGTCCGACGGGCGCGTTGCAGGAGAGGCTCACGCTTCCGAAGTCAGTGCCGCTCGATACGGTCAGCACGTCCACCACATGCCCATACTGCTCGGTCGGCTGTTCCATCACGCTTGAAACCTACGGCGACATGCTCGTCAAGTCGAACCCAGCGCGTGACGGAGACGTGAACAAGGGGCTGCTCTGCGGCAAGGGCAAATTCGGATTTGACTGCTCCGAGCTGGAAGGCAAGCTGACCAATCCGCTCATCAGGTCGGCGAACGGCAAAAAGCTCAATTCAGCAGACTACTATAACGCCTTTGTGATGACGGCGAAGAAAGCCCAGTCCATCAAGGCGCGCAATGGCAGCAGCGATTCGGCGGCGGTCGCGGTCGCGATTTCCGACCGTTATACCAACGAGGAGATCTACGCGATACGCCAGCTTGCCGACGAGATCGGCGCGGCGACATTCTCGTTCAACAACCGCAAGAGCGGATTGGCGCAGGTGCTGGGCACGGATTCGTCGCCCAACACTATGGACGAGGTGCTAGGCGCGGAGTATGTGCTAGCCGTTGGCTTCGACATAGACCTAAACCCCGTGATGGGGCTGAAACTGAAACAGGCGCGCGAGGCGGGCGCCAAGGTCGTGAATGTCAGCCTGAAAGACCAGTCAGTACACGCGGCGCATTCTGACGAGGTAGTGTCAGTATCTAACAATTTGAAGTTCTTGAAAGAAATTGCTGCCGCTGTGATAGCTTCTGGCTCGGCAAAGGACGCTCCTGGCGCGGATGCGCTCGCTGACTCGCTGAAAGGCGTGAAAGTGTCCGCCAAGGCACAGGAGATAGCGGATGCGTATCTCGGCGCGAAGAAGGCAATGATCGTGTTCCAGCAGAACGCGCTCACCTCGGAAGCCGCGGCGCTTATCGCGGATATCGCCGTGCTGTCTGGGCATATCGGTAGCCCGCGCGACGGCATAGTGATGCTCCGCCCGAAGAACAACAGCCAGGGGCTTTGGGACCAGGGCGTAACGGCGACCGCCGAGGACGTGGCTGGCGCGAAAGCGCTCCTGATATTCGGAGAGGATCCGCTCGGCGCGGCGACAGGCTCGTCAGCGCCCGAAACCAAGGCCGCCAAGGCTCTGCTCAAAGACGCTGAGTTCGTCATGGTCTGCGACACGCACCTCACCGAAACAGCCGAGAAAGCCGACGTGGTAATACCTGGGACAGGATTCGCGTCGGTGGACGGCACGTTCACGAACACCGAGCGCAGGCTCCAATTCGTGCAGAATGCGGCGGACGAGGATGTGACGTTCTCGAACTGGGAAGTAGCCGCGAAAATAGCGGACGTTTTCGAGGTCGAGTTCCCATGGAACGGCACGGACGACATCTCGGCCGAGATGGACGACGAGCTTCCGCTCTACCGCTACGCGTCAGTAGGCGACATCTACGGCGGTGTATTCAAACCTGAAACGCCGACCATAGCGCCCATAGGCGACGGCAAGCTGGTAGAAGTCCTGCCCTGCATGGACAACCTCATGAACATGATAGCTGAAAGGCTGCCAAACGTATCCCCGCTCCCCAGCGATTGC
>JAIRPC010000094.1 GCA_031257215.1 Eubacteriales Family XIII. Incertae Sedis bacterium | reverse complement strand
CCCGCGCAGATCTCTATGTTTGAGGCGCTGTCCGGCGCACGGAGTCATGGCGGCCCAGCGGTCGCAATGCCAGAGCCGTCCAAGCCTCATGGCGGCCCGCTACAGGTGCTGCCGCGATTCCCTCTCGCCAGCCAGGGTGGGCTATGAACTATATTTACGATGGGACCTTTGGCGGGTTTCTCTCCTGCGTTTACGAACACTATTATTCGGCTAAGGCCGACGGGATCTTCGTGCGCGGTGCGTATCAGGCGGACATGCTTGTTGCGCCATGTGAGGTGCGGACGGACGAGGGCAGGGCGCGCAGGGTCGAAGCCGCTATCGAGGAAAAGATCTCGCCACATGCGCTCGCCCGCGTCTACCGCGTGTTCCGCACAGACACGGACGGCAAGGAAATGCTGCTTCTGAACTATATCCGCTTCTGCTTCAAGAGCGGGCCGGGCGTGGCGTTCCTGCACTCGCACCCGCTCGTAAACCCCGTAGCGCGGGCGGAGCTGAAAATCGGCAACGAGGTACACCGCCTGTGCGGGCTAATCAGGTTTTCGGCGGTCTGCCCCGCGCCGCCCGCCAGCGCTTGGCATGGCGGCGCGGAAGCAATGGCCGCGCAAACCCGCGAGATACTCTACGCGCGTGTCGAGCCGGACCATGACGTGCTCGAATTTCTCGCGCCTCATTTCACAGATCGCTTCAAGAGCGAGCCGTTCATCATCCACGACACACGGCGCGGGCGTGCGCTTATAGCGTGGCACAGGCGTTGGCACATAGAGGATTTCACGGAGCGCGACGCCGCGCTGTTCGAGAACACGGCGGGAGAGAAAGGCTACCGCGACATGTGGCGCAGGTATTTTGACGCGATTGCCATCAAGGAGAGAGCCAACCCGCGCTGCCAGAGAAATTT
This sequence comes from Eubacteriales Family XIII. Incertae Sedis bacterium, assembly GCA_031257215.1. Classification (GTDB taxonomy): domain Bacteria; phylum Bacillota; class Clostridia; order Peptostreptococcales; family Anaerovoracaceae; genus JAIRPC01. The sequence continues at coordinate 7,957 of JAIRPC010000094.1, read as the reverse complement.
CATGCCCGCGCGCTACTGGCAGAACCTGACGGAGATGCAGCCCTAGGCAAGCTCGCGCCGTATCGTACAGTACCGCGAGGAGTACCGCGAGGCATCTTGCCGAAAGCCGCGTGCGCCATCCCTGCCGCCTATCCGCGCGATACGGCCTGCGGAAGAATGCCTCCTAACCTTAAACGTTGCTGAAAAAGGCCGAAAAATAAAATAAAGTGCGATAAAGCACAATACCGCTTGACCGCAGGGGGAAATAATGAAATAATTGTTATGCATGTATTGGGGCTACAATGTTCGGAGTCCCAGTGTTTGGATGTAGAAAGGGACAGAGATACTTATGGCAAGCAAGAAAAACCAAAACGGATACAGCGAAGCGCTAGGAGGGTACGGCGTACCGTCCCAGGTCGAGATGACGGCGAAGAGCGCACCTGCACCAAGGGCATCATTTAGCCCGAATTTTTCGTTCGGCATGGACAAGAAGAAAATTATCATCATAGCGGCTGTCGCGGTTGTTGTGGTGCTTGCAGTTCTATACTTCGCTGGCGTGTTCAACCAGTACGGCAGCCGCATACTGGAAATACAGGTCACACAACAAAGCCAGAACGGCGCTATGGCGACGAACTATATGCCCGTGCTGAAAGAGGATGTGAAATGGGCTGAGCTGAGCGACGGCGAGCGCGCGGGCATAGCCAAGTACGCGGTCAATGCATCGCAGGCTCGGGCGAAGAAGGACGAGGCGAACATCTTCAACATCATGGGGCTGAGCTACGTGAGGGAAACCATATTCTTGTACGATAGGGACAAAAACAAAATACAGATCCTTGTTGACAGGCAGATCACGGCCAATATCGACGCATAAGCCAGGTTACATCACAAGAAATTATCAATCAATTATCAATAATAGGGCGGGCTTGCCGATGCGCGGGTCCGCTCTGTCATTGCCTTGCAGGCCTGCGCCTGCTATCGCGCCCGCCCGATGCCCCCCCCCTTGGACTGGCTATGATATAATAGTAGGCAAGAAGCCGTTCTTCTGTGTGGGCAGAGGTGAAGAAAAAAATTGCGCAAGGTTCTCCGCGAAAAAACAAGGGAAGCGCTGAAATCGCTTCTCCCAATAGTGGTCATAGTCCTCGTGCTGAATTTTACGATCACGCCAATGACGTTCCCCGTGCGGGGGCTGTTTATTGGCGGCGCGGTTCTGCTCGTGCTCGGCATGAGCCTGTTCACAATGGGCGCGGACATGGCTATGATGCCGATAGGCGAACACCTTGGGCAATTCCTCACAAAATCGAAAAAGCTGTGGCTGATAGTCGGCGCGTCGCTGGTCATGGGCACTATGGTGACGATAGCCGAGCCAGACCTGCAGATCCTCTCGCGACAGGTTCCGGGCGTTGACAACACGGTGCTGATAGTGTTCGTGGCTACCGGCCTCGGCGTGTTCCTCGTTATCGCCATGCTTCGCATAATGTTCATGTGGAATATGTCTTACCTGCTCTGTGGGCTGTACATAGGGGCGCTCGTGCTCGGCATTTTCGTGCCGAAGGAATATCTGGCGGTTTCGTTCGACGCGGGCGGTGTCACGACCGGCCCGTTCGCCATACCGTTCATACTGGCGCTCGGCGTGGGCGTCGCGTCCGTGCGCGGCGGCAAGTCCACCATGTACGACAGCTTCGGGCTCGCCGCGCTGTGCAGCATAGGCCCCATTTACGCGGTCATGATCCTCGGATTCAAATTCCCCGCCAAGGAGTCCACGCTCGGCGTTGCGGAGATCGAGAACATTACTGACATATGGCAGCTCATAGGCGCGTTCCTGCACGGGCTGCCCGAATACGCGCACGAGATAGCCCTCGCGGTCGCACCGCTCATTATCGTGTTCCTGCTGTTCCAGGTGTTCGCGCTGAAATTGCCGCTGAAACACCTCGCGCGCATCGGCATTGGGCTGATATACACATTCCTCGGGCTGACGGTATTCCTGACGGGCGTCGGCGTGGGGTTCATGCCTGCGGGGACTTTCATTGGCGAGTTCGTCGGCAAGCTCGAATACAGCTGGGTGCTGATACCGCTCGGCGTGCTGATGGGTTTCTTTATCGTCCTGGCGGAGCCCGCCGTCCACGTGCTGATAGATTCGGTCGAGGACATGACGGGCGGCGCGATAGCCAGGCACACCATGCTGCGCGCGTTTTCCATCAGCGTTGGCATATCCGTCGGCCTGGCCATGCTGCGCGTCGTTACCGGGATCAGCATCTGGTGGGTGCTGCTGCCTGGCTACGGGCTCGCGATAGCGCTGTCGTTCTTCGTCCCCAAGATTTTTACGGCGGTAGCGTTCGACTCAGGCGCGGTCGCGTCAGGGCCCATGACCGCCACCTTCCTGTTGCCGTTCACAATGGGGGCGTGCGCCGCGGTAGGTGGCAACATGATGATGGACGCTTTCGGGGTGGTCGCTATGGTCGCTATGACGCCGCTGTTCACGGTGCAGTTCATGGGGCTTATATACGACCGCCGCATGAAAGCAACGAAGCAGGGGGAACAGGACGAGATGGGCAGCATCGCGGAGAGCATAGAGGGCGAGGACTTCGCGGACTGGGGGGTCATGCCGCAGCTTGCCGTGGCGGACGGCGGCGCGGCGCAGGGCGAGTTCGTGCAGGACGATTTTGTCCAGGACGATTACGCGCAGGAAGCGGACATGGACTTCGTGGCAAGCCCCGAATGGGTGCAGGCGGTGCATACGGCAGAACAGCATGAAATGGTAATTATGGACAACAATTACATTGACTTTGATGAGTGCGAGGTAGGCTGATGGCGGAAAAGCTGAAAGACAGATACGGCAACGAGTTCGACAGGCTGAAACTGATGGTTTCGATAGTGCCGCGTGAACAGGGCAACCGCGTGGTGAAGGAGCTACGCGACCTCGGCGTGACATTCAACATGGAGTCAGTGGCTTATGCGGCGGTCGGCTCGGAGCTGGCTGATATATTCGGGCTGACGGAGAACGGCTGCGACATCGTTTTCAGCATAGTGACCGAGCCAAAGGTTCGGGCGGCAATGTCTATGGTGGAGTACAAGTTCTCGCTGGACGATCCTGGGACAGGGCTGGCGTTCTGCGTCCCGCTGTCGGGGGTCGGCGGCCCGCTGTCTCTGAAATACATATCGGGAATCGACACTAAGAGGTGAGCTATGAAAATGGAAGAATACAATAACGCTAGATACAGTCTTATCATGACGATAATCAACCGCGGCTATGCCGAACTGGTGATGGACGCGGCGCGGGCGGCGGGGGCGCGCGGCGGAACGGTGCTGTACGCGCGCGGCACGGGTCTCCACGGAGCGGAGAAATTCATGAATATCGACATTCAGCCCGAAAAGGAGATAGTCCTGACCATAGTGAAGAAGTCGGCGGTCAGGGAGATCATGCACGCCATACTCGAAGCGGGCGGCCTGCGCACCAAGGGACGCGGCATCAGCTTCACCCTGCCCATCACCGACCTGGTAGGCTTCGCGGAAAACGACGCCCCAGGCGACGCGCCGGAGATATTCGAGGAGGAGCAGTACGAACAGTACGAACAGCACCAGATCGTGTCAGATCGGTAGGGCGGCAATACCGGATACTTGACATTCCCCCTGACGAGGCGTATAGTTTGCTTATAGAAAGCAAATGGAGGAGAGCTGCCTAGCCGATAGGTGTGCCAGTATTGGGAGCGCGGTTTATATATGCTGCGAAAAGGTGCAGGGTAATGAAAAGGAGTTGGGCTACAGTCGCGGTTGTTCTAGTTATTGTTTTTACGTTCGTAAGCGTTGCGTATTCTTTGGATGAACCGGATATAGCGGGGACAGGCGGCGCGGCATCGCAGGGCGTGGTTTCAGGAGGCGCTTTTGAGGAAGACGAAACTATAGATGCCGAAGCCACAGGCAGCGCTATCGCCTCCGAGCCGGGCATTGAAGAAAGCAGGGATGAACCGGTCAGATCTGTCTCGCCCCAAGCGCAGACGGAGCATTTCGTCAACCTGCCCCAGATAGAGGGCGAGCACCAGATATCAGGCGGCGTGACGTCGTGGGACACTACTGACAGCACCATAGCCACATTCGGCGGAGGGAAAATCCTGGGCCATGACCAAGGGGTTGCGACCGTAACCCTGCATATGGCGGGCGGCAACGTCGAGGTGTACCGCGTTTCCGTATACTTCAAATACCCCCAGCCCAAAAGCAGCATCATATACCCGTCAGGCGGCGGCGAGCGCATGCTGATGTGGGGCAAGGTCGGCAACAGCGATTACACATCACCCGCCAGGGTGCTGGTTGCGGGGGAGCGGATAACACTGCTGTGGCGCGCACACGACCAGGACGACACGGGCAGGCGTGTCTACCAGTATGCCAGGACATCCGACGGCAAGGAAGGATACGTTGACGACGCATGGAGCAGCGACAGGCCCATGGGCGGGTATTTTGGCGGCGTGTTCGGCTTTGGCTACTACAACGATGTCGCGGTGGGCGGAAGCACGTATATCGGATCGACATCAGGCGGGGTGCGCAGGGAGGACAGCACATCCTGGTCTTCGAGCGACACCTCCGTCATGGGCATCTCGGAGGGGCGCGACCAGGGCTATGACGGACAAGGTCACATAAGCGGCATAAGGGAGGGCTACGCCATAGCCACGACTGTATTCGAGTACGACAACAAGGCATATCGGTCAAGCGAGGGCATAACGGTATATACCAGATGGGCCGGCGCCGGCGTGGCAGGAAACGCCAAGACCGCGGCATACGTAAAGAGCGGCGCATACGCCGACGCAGTTGCAGTACAGAAACTGGCGACAGGTGCGGCGGTGTCCATATCGGGCGTTTCGGGGGGCTATTACCGCATAGGGCAGGCGCAGTACGTGCCGAAGTCCGCGATAGCGATCCCCGCAACAGGGATAGCTATCAGCCCGGCCACCGTGCAGGTGTCGTCCAAGGGCGAGGGCAAATGGCGGCAGATGGCCGCTACGCTGCAGCCAATGGCGGGCGGCGCGTCCGTGTCCACGAGCAGGGTGGCGTGGAGCGTTTCGGACACAAGGATCGCGACAGTGGACGGAAGCGGCAAGCTGACAGGCATAAAGGAGGGCAGCACAACCGTGACAGCTGCCGCGGATGGCGTCACCGCCAATGCCGTGGTCACGGTCAAGAACATCCCCGTGAACAAAATCACGCTGAACAAAACGAGCCTGTTACTGGCGCAGGGCGGAGGGGCGTTCACCCTCAAAGCGACCGTATCGCCAGACAACGCCTACAACAGAAAGCTGGTCTGGTCGGCCAGCCCGTCAGGGATAGTGTCCATATCGGACAAAGGCGGCAACGCCTGTGAGGTCAAGGCCATCAAATACGGCAAAGCCACAGTGACGGCGGCCACGCCCGACGGGTCGGTGAGCGCGGTTTGCAGCGTTGAGGTTCCCGCGATAGCATTGCCTGGATCCGCGAGTTACGCGGGCTACAACACGCTCCCCATGACGCATATATCCGAGAGGAAGGAGTCTGGCAACGGAAAATATATGCGCAACAAAATAACTTTCGGATATGTTAGGTATGAAGACACGCCTAGCTATGAGAACGGGTTTCTCAGGCGCTCGCTGCTTGCCCGATATTATGTGCTCAAAAGGCGGCCGCTCGAATTTGACAGCAAAGGGAAAATAAAGAACACCAAATACACGACGGTTGAGACAGATGACATCACAAAAAAGATCGACGGCAACCAGACCGTGCCGCTTGGCAAGAGCATATGGGACAACACGGCGAAAAAGGGTACGAGCTATATGTATCGGCTTGAGGTCAAAAAATACAAGAACAGCTCGACAACACTGTGGTGCGATACGGTATCGTTTGTGCATGGCAAAGCGGTAAGCGGCCTTGCCGCGGAAGCAGTAGACAGGAAATCCATAAGGCTTACGTGGAAAAAGAGCAATTCATGTGATGGGTATTATATATACCAAAAAACCAAGAGCGGGTATAAATACATAGATGCGGTAACGGGCCGTTGTACATACACGGTTTCAGGGCTGAAGGCGAACAAAAGGTACGAATATGTAGTCTACGCATACAATAGGACTGTCTCTGCCAATAGCTCTAGCACGATGATGCACAGAGGCGATTCCGTGAAAGAAAGCACCAACAAAAGACGCACAATAGCGTTGAACATACAGAGATTCACGTATTCGGACGACAAAAAGAAAGTCACGCGCACGATAAGGGCCGTTAGCGTCAAGGGCGCCAGATATTATTCGCTCATGCGATCAGATAAGCCAGATAAGGACTTCAAGGAATATGCCACAAGAACGCTAAACAACGGTGCTGCTGGGCAAGCTGTATACTTGACGGAAAACAGCGCCTCGGACGCAGGCGGCACATATTACTACCGAGTTATAGCCAGCAGCAAGAAAGGCGCGAAAACATTGACGCGAACCACGCTCATTGTCAACGGCGATGCAAACGGCAACAAGAAAGGCATCCCGTCTGTCAGCCTGGAAAAAGCAACCCCGGACAGTTACGTGCCAAAAATTACGCTGAAATGGAAATGCAAAAATTCCAGCGGCATTGACGGATACAGGATATATCGGTCTAAGGACGGCAAAACATACGCCATGCTGTCCACAGAGAAAAAAAGCGCGAAAACAAAGACGGACATAGTCGTGAGCAGCTCGACAAAATACTATTACAGGGTATCGGCGTATGGTTTGATGAGCGACGCAACCAACGGCTTATACATGCAAACGCCCGCAAGCAAGATGTCGGGAGCAAAATCGTGCAAAACCGCAGCCAAAAGTGTCGCCAACGCCACGATGGACTATTTCAGGAAAAACTGGGCGTCAACCGTGGACAACGACAAGAAGAACAATACCAAGGCGGTGCAATACAAGCTCGCCAAGGGCGCCGATGGCACAAGCGATCTCTTTTGCGACCTCCAGATACATCTCTATATCAGGTTCACTGACAGCGACGGGGGGGCTGGGCATGACCAAGCGAATTTTATAAGCGGAGTCCAGGAAATGTGGTCAGGTCGTCTGGTGACTAATACGAACAACGACTTTCCGAACAAGGACTATATGTTATTTCAGCCTATTGTAATTGTGCATACCGAATCTAAAGTGAAGGGACAGGAATGGATCACGGTACAGCTTGGTGGGGATTGTCCGTCTTCTGGCTGTATAGGTGATTTATATATGCCAAAATACTGGTATCATGCACACCCTGACGAAAACATTATATATATGCCTGCAGACGCAAGTATGAAGGGCAATCCAGCGCGATATAATGCACTTGATATTGATGATTATAGATATTGCGCGGGTCATGAAATGGGTCATATTTTTGGCTTGGGCGATGCGTATTATCTGAGGTACTATATAGATTCGGGGAAAAGGAGTGAAACAGGAAAGATACTATTGGAGGAGAAGCAGAGATCCAGGCTTGTTGCAAATGAAGAAACGACTCAAGAGCATGGGGCAGATATTTTCGGTTTTGGAGGGCTACATGACAATATAATGAGTAACGAACATGAAATTCACTTGGCAAGTTCAAACGACATAGAGATGGCACTATATGCTTATCAAAAAGGCAAGCAGTATTATAGAGATTATACCGATCCTAGGTATGGAAACGATTCATATTCAATTTCGCATAAGATTATTAATAAACGTGAAGTAGAAGGTTGGAAACATAACTAAGGAGGTACACAAATGGATTTGACATTGCTGAAACGCAAGTATAAAGTATTAACGTCCGTTGCTGTCGCAGGGATGGTAGTACTAGTGCTGTTGCTGTCGCCGTTTGAGGTAGGGGCCGCGGGTGCGCTTAAGGCACCGGCGTTTCCAAAGGTGGCGCGGGCTAGCGCCACTTCGCTAAAGCTGACGTGGGAGAAAGTCTCCGGCGCGTCGGGCTATCAGATTTTTCGCTACGACAGCAAGGCAAAGAAATACAAAAAGGTCGCGACCGTCAGCGGCGC
>JAIRPC010000002.1 GCA_031257215.1 Eubacteriales Family XIII. Incertae Sedis bacterium | reverse complement strand
ATAGAATATCATTAAACAATTCGAGGTTAGTTATAGCTAACTATATCGGATGTATCAGATATGGCTATTGATTGACAGACATGAGGATAGGAGAACAGAATGAGAAACGGTTATTACATTATGAGGAAGGCCACGGCACTGTTGTTGGTGCTGATGGTCGCGCTCACAACGGTGAGCGTCCCGTCGTTCGCGTCGGGCGTATTCGACTCCGGCGACGGTAGCGAGGGCAGCCCGTATATCGTCAAGACGGCGGCGCAGCTCACGGCGTTTGCCGACTCGGTGAACGGCGGCGAAACGTATTCGGGCAAGCATATCGAGCTTGGAGGGGATATCGCGCTGACGGGGCAATGGACGCCTATCGGCACCTCCACCGTGAATTTCGCGGGGACGCTCGACGGCGGCGGGTACACGGTGAGCGGGCTTGCTATCGGCACGGAAAGCGCTCCCGCGCAGATCGCGAACGCGGGCTTTTTCGATACGCTCGCCAATACAGCGCGAGTGGAGAACCTGCGGCTGGCGGGCGTAGCGATATATGCCGAGTTCAGCGCCGACAGGGCGCGCGCGGGCGGGCTCGCCGCGCAGACAGAGGCGGGCAGCGTAACGGGCGGCGCTGTTATCGACAACTGCCATGTCAGCGGGACGGTGGTCAGCGCCAAGACGGCTAGCGACCAAATCAGCTATGCCGCCGGCCTGGTGGCACAACCTGGCACGTATATGTCGGCGACGAACAGCGGGACGGACATCTCCGTCGTTGCGCGGGCAGGCGGCAGCAAGGCGCCTTATGCAGGCGGGCTCTACGCCGTGGGCGGCAACAACAGCATGACAGCCAACTGCTACGCGCTCGGCGACGTCGCCGCGTTCACGCCGCATGTGAATCCCAACTCAGGCGTGTTTGCCGCGGGACTTGTCGGTATGCAGTCAGGCAAGGTATACAACTGCTACGCAAGCGGCGATATAACGGTGACAGGGATATCCGACCAGAACAGCGGCACGGCGTTCACCGCGGTGGCCGCGCTCAGCGGACAGCTCATCAAAACGACTGGCGGCATGAACACGGTCTACTACAACAGCGGCGCGAAGGTTGTCGTGAACAATGTGCAGGCGAACCCCACGCCCGCCGTCGGCACAGGCACACCGACAGCGAGCAAACAGCCAGAGAACGTCACAGCGTATACAGCGGCGGAAATCGCGTCGGCAACGCTAACGAACGCGCTGAACAGCGGCGCGCGCAGTGTGGGTACGGCTGACATTGAGGTTAGCCCAGCTGCCGTCCGGCAGGGCATAGCTCTGCCGGACGGCGTTTCGCTCCACGACTGGGAGATCAGCGGCGGGGCAGTTATTCCAAAAGCGGCCGCTAGCACAGGTGGCGATGGCGGCGACACAGGAAGCATATTCGCGTCGGGCAGCGGCACGGAATCCGATCCGTATATGATCGATACCGAAGAACAGCTCCGCGCTTTCGCCACATCCCTGACAGATGATTTTGGATACGAGGGAAAGCACGTCAAACTAGGCGCGGACATAGCTCTTGCGGATGGCGACTGGGTGCCGATCGGCGAGGGCGAGTACGCGTTCTGCGGCAGCTTTGACGGAGGCGGCCACACGGTCAGCGGGCTGAAATACGAGAGCGCCGCGGCCGCGGAGGACACGCTGTTCGTCGGATTTTTCGGAGTGCTGAACGGCACGGCAAAAAATTTGAAGCTGGCCAACGCGGACATCAAGGCCGTCAGCAAGTACAATGTCTACGCGGGCGTGGTCGCGGGCTATATCGACAAAGCGACAGGGATCATTGACGGCGTTCGCGCCGACGGAAAGGTCTACTCCGAGACAAAAGAATCTGGCAACAATTTCGCGGGCGGCATTGTCGGAAGCAACCTGCGCGGCTACATATTGAACACGGGCGCGGACGTGGATGTCAGCTCCATACAGCACAGCGATTCATGGGCCGAGGTGGGCGGCATCACGAGCATGAACAACCGCGGCTATATCATGAACTGCTATTCGCTCGGAGACGTATACGCATACGCGAAGCGCGAGCTCGAAGCGGGCATAGCCGCCTCGAACCTGGTCGGGTTCCAGGCAGGCACTGTGGCGAACTGCTACGCGGCGGGGGATCTGGAAACGTCGGATTGGGCGCAGGCCGTCGGCGCGGTGGCGGGAAACACCACGGGCATCGGCAAGGGTTACTTCCTTTACTATAACAAGGATGCGCAGCAGAATATCGGCGGGCAGCGCCCGAACCCGATAGCGGGCGTAGGCATTACGGTCAAGACTCCCGACGAGGACAATCCCTCGATCATCATCTCTGGGTTCAACCACGAGGTGAAGGGCCAGAGCGCGGGCTTCATGAAGTCGGAAAGCCTTGCCACGCTTCTGAACGATAACCTGCAAAAATTCCCCGTACAGCTGCCTGAGAACTTCACTCTGAAAAAATGGAGGCTGGATGGCGACAGGGTGGTCCACGCGGATGAGGACGCGGTGGTGAACTACGTGCCTGTTACCGTTATCGACGACACGCCGCCTGAATTTTTCGCGGGCGATTACGAGGGGCGCAGCAGCGACAAGTCAACCCTCGTGAAGATACGCACGACAGTTGACTCGCTCAGCTCCATCACGCTGGTTTCGCCCTCCGCGGTTGCGGGAAGCGCGGAGCTGATCGCTCAGATCATCGCGAACCCGAACAATATCACGACTATAGAAACCGCTACACCCGCACTCGTGGCGCTGAAAAGCGCTATCGACACCGCCATCAAAAAGGCGAAGCTCGGCGATGCCACAGGCTACGGCGCGGCCAACCCCGCCATCTTCGCGGGTGGCGCGGGAACGGAGCAGAACCCATACAGGATTTCGACGGAAACACAGCTGAGGGCTTTCGCCGCGGCGATAAACGCGGACGAATCTTTTAGCGGCAAGCACATAGCCATCACGGGCGATATCGCGCTGACGAAGGAGTGGATCCCCGCAGGCGGCGGGCAGGGCACGCATTCGTTTAAGGGAGTGCTCGACGGCAAGGGGCATACAGTCAAGGGAATGCGGATTGGCAGCGAAGCCTCCCCGTCGGGGTATCGGTTCGCGGGGCTGATCGGCTACGCCGACGGCGTGAAGATAAAAGACCTGAACCTCACGCAGGTGTCCATCAACAACGTCTACGCGGGGGCTGACCGCGCTTTCGCGGGAACGGTCGTCGGCGGCGTTGACAGCATGTCGTGGATAGACGGCTGCACCGCGTCGGGCGATATCAAGAGCGTCACGACCGGTCCGCAGGCGTGCTTCGTCGGAGGCATCTCGGCCTTTACGAGCGGCTACGGCAACGTGGAAACGGGCGAGCCGGAGGGCTCGTACTCAGTCGTGGTGACGAACTGCGGCACGGATGTCACGATCTATGGGCAGTCGCACAACGGCTGGGTCTATGCGGGCGGCATTATCGGCAACACGAACCGCACCTATATCGTGAACAGTTATTCCATAGGCGATATCACCGCGTACAGCGGCAACGAGGAAAAGCAGAACATCAACAGAGCGGCGGCAGGCGGCATTTCCGGGATGAGCGCGGGCCGCGTGGCGAACTGTTACACCCTGGGCAATATGCGATCCGTCACTGCCTCCACGGATGTCGGCGGGTACGCGGGCAGGCATACGGGCATTGCGATAACAGAGAATGTTTACTATAACAATGACGCTTCGCACCAGTCGGGTCAGACGGCGCTGAGCCCCACGCCTGGCGTTGGCTACACAGTCCCCGCTTCAACGGGAGAGGCACCGAGCCTGACGGCAAAGGCCGCCGCCGACATGAAAAGCGCGGGCTTCGCTGCGACGCTGAACAGCAATCTGAAAACGCTGACCATAAAGATCCCCGGCAATGTGGCGCTGCGCCAGTGGAGCTATGACGCAAAGGCGGGCATAGTGACCATCGCAAAGCCCCCCACAGACAAGACAGGCATTAACGCCGTTTCGATTGCGTCGGCGCAGGTCGCGCCCGTCGCGGACAAGGCATGGACGGGCAGGCAGATAACGCCCGCGCCCGCCGTCAAGCTGAACGGGAAAACCCTCAAAGCGGGTACGGACTATACCCTGTCATACGGCGCAAACGAAGCCATAGGCAAGGGAAGCATTAAGGTCACAGGCAAGGGCAGCTACGCGGGGACAAAGACGGTCACATTCAAAATCGTCCCGAAGAAGATCGCCAAGCTGAAGGCAAAGGCAGGCAAGAAAAATATCAAGCTGACGTGGAAAAAAGCATCAAAGGCGCAGGGCATAGCGGGCTACCAGATCCAGTACCGAGTGAAGGGCAACGGCAAATGGAAAGCAAAGACAGTGTCCGCAAAGAAAGCCGCGCTGACGCTGAAAGGCTTGAAGCCGGGCAAGGCCTATCAGTTCAAAATAAGGGCGTACAAGCCCTTCGGAAGCGAAAAATATTGCAGCGCATGGAGCAAGCTTCTGGTGAGCAAAAAAGTGAAGCGGTAACGCCTGCCGCTGTACAATAGGAACGATAACTTTGGGGTCGCCGCGTTCTGTGGCGGCCCCTGTTCATGCATTGTGGGAGCGCGGCAATGGAGGGCGCGCCTGTTCGAGGCATGGTCGGCAGCCACGACATCATTAAACCCGCGCGATAATGTTGTATAATAATATGAATCGCGCAGACAAAAACGGGCTGCGAAAACAGTCCGTGGAAATCCGCGCTGCAACAGATGGACAGAAAGGCAAAAACGTGGTTCTGAAACGCTTTACAATCTACGACCTCATCATTGTCGCGGTGATGGCGGCGCTCGGCATCGCGCTGAA
>JAIRPC010000051.1 GCA_031257215.1 Eubacteriales Family XIII. Incertae Sedis bacterium | reverse complement strand
ACAACAATGCAATCGGAATCATAAAGGCATCAATGATTTTTTTTATGTGCTGTATCCGCATTCCACACTCCTATCACCCTCGCACATACGATTTGCCGCTCATTGAAATAGTGTGGGTTCGCGCATCATATTCGCCGGAGGGTATGGTCTCTTTGCTGTTGTTTCATTATACACTTTCTGTCCCAGCATGAAAAGCCCTGGGTTGGCCAGTGGGTTTCGGCTGCCCTTGCCTGCAAGCCGTTTTGTCGTTTTCCATGTGGCCTCATGCAAAACGGCACCCTCTCGGATGCCGCCTTGGTACGGTGAAGCACTCCATTTCGCCCGACCCTTGTCTTGCGCGGTCACTTCACTTACTATTTACTATACACCTTTATTCACTTATTTCAAGCACTTTTTTTCGGTTGCGGGTGCGGCGGCGCGGAACCAGCTACAGCCTTACGGATTCGCCTGTTGACGTTAGATACATCAGGGTTTCTTTGACTTTTTTTCCTGTTATTGCTTCTAGCGCTTCGCGGTACAGGCGCAGTTGCTCGCCGTAGGCTTCTCTGGCTCGTTTCGCCCTTGCTTCCGCGCTTCCCGCGCCGCCGCCCGATTTGAAGTCTACCAGCACCAGCTCCCCGCCCTCCTCGAAGAACAGGTCTATTATGCCCTGGACTATTATGCTCTCGCCGTCCATCTCCATGCGGTAGTTGAACGGCGTTTCCCTGCGCACTCCTATGTGGCGCGGAGCGGTTGGCGTGCCGTTGCCCGATGTGCTATGCGCTTTCGGCGGCTGTTGCGGCTGGGGGGCTTCTGCGGCTGCTTGCGCTGGGGGCTGCGCCTGTGCATCGGATGCTGCGGCGGCGCGGGCGCAGATGTCCGACGCCGCGAAGCTCATGAGATCCAGTGCGCCTGTCAACGCCCTCTGCTCCGCCGTCAGGAAGCCCGCGCCTGCAAGCCTGTCCAGGTACGACTCGAACCAAGCGGCGTTGTCCGCATTGGCGCGCGCCGCCGCGAAGTCCAGCTTTTCGAGGGCCTTGTGCAGAGCCGTGCCGCGCATGGCAGCATCTGTGCGTGAGCCACTGGCGTTCGCGCGAGGGGCTTGCGGAGCGGAGCCCGCAATGGCGGCGGTATCTGGCTCATTGTCCGCAATAACAGGGATGTATGGCTCGTCACACGAAATTGTAAAAGCGTCTGGCTCGCTGCCCGCGCTTCCCTCATCCTCACGCGCCGCCGCTTCCGATTCCTCCATGTAATACCGCGCGGGCTTCTCGCTGACGCTTTCCTTCGCGGCTTTCTTGTTCAGCTCCGATACGCTGTACTTGGATTTCAGCCGCGTGGCTTTCTCGTGCGGATAGGAGAACGACAGCCTTGCGTCCACCTCGCCGTAATATGTGCCGCCGCCGTCCGTGTCCGCGGGCAGCTCCGCAAGCTCCGCGATTTTTTCGGTGGCATGGGCTTTCTCCGCCTCGCTCTCCTGCGCCACTTGCAGAAGGCCAGGCGGCGCGATCACGGATAGCCTCATCCCCGCGCATGGCGCAAGCGGCAGCAGCATATCCAAGAATGTTGTTGCTCGTCGAATCCCACTTGGAGTGGCACAGCGGGAACGGTTCTCTTTGTGCTGTTGCTCGTGCTCGTTGATGACACAAAAAGAACCGTCCCTGTTGTGTTTGTTGGGGTGTTCCATTTCTGGGATATTTTTTTTGCTGCCTATCAGCACCAAGCGGTCTTGGGCGCGGGTCATTGCCACGTATAGCACCCGCAGATATTCCGCCCGCTCCTCCTCCGCTGTGCGGCTTGCTATGGCTAGCGCGCCCAGCGTTTTTCGCCATGTGTGTTCCTCTGGGTTTTCAAGGGTCAGCGCCAGTCCGCATTCCCTGTGCAAAGAGAGCCTTTCGCCACGCCCCACAGCGGGGAACCTCTTGCCTAGGCCGGCTACTATCACAAGCGGGTATTCGAGGCCCTTGCTCTTGTGTATCGTCATCACGCGCACTACATCGTCGCCCTCGGTCACGAGCTTCGCCTGCGGTATGGGCAGCTTCTTGTCCTCCACGGATTCGATATACTTGATAAAACCGAATAACCCTCTCGCGCGCCCCGAACCGTATTCGGCCGCCCGCACCGTCATTGCCCGTAGATTCGCCTGGCGCAGGCCACCGCCCGCCAGTGCGCCCGCGTAGTCAAACCAGCCGCTTTCTTTCAGCACGAGCCAGAGGAAATCCGACAGCTCCATGAATGACTCGTCGCGCCGCCATTTCAGGATGAGGTCCAGCGCGGCGCGGCATTTCTGCGCCAAAACCGAATCCTCCATTTCTATGCACGAGAGGAACGCTCTGTGGTACGGCGTTGTTCTTCCTGTGCTTGCCAGCCTTATCTCCGCCAGCTCGTCGGTCGTGAACCCGAACACGGGCGAGTATAGCGCGCTCACGAGCGGGACATCCTGCCGCTCGTTGTCGATGACCCGCAGGAGGTTCATGAAGGTTTCGATTTCGACCGTGCCAAGGTAGCCGTCGCCCGACTCGGCGTATGCGTCTATGCCCTCGCCCAGCAATATCTCCGTGAATACCGAGCCCGAATTTCTCGCCTCGCGCAACAGCACGACCATATCGCCGTATTCCATAGGCCGCTCCACGCCCCGCTTCGCGTCGTAGAACACCCTGCCCCGAGCTTCCTTTATGACCGCCGCCGCCGCGAGCGCCTCGCGCTCCATGTCCTTCATCGACATTATTTCGCCAACGCCCTCGCCTGATTCCTCATCGCTCGCGGCTACATCCACCACGCGAAGCTCGACGGGCTTGTCCCATTTTGGCTCGTACCCAAGCCCCTGTTTCAGCGCCGCGTTCTCGTCGTAGGCGATCCCCGCCCCGCCGCCATCCCCCATCAGGCATGAAAAGACCCCGTTAACGGCAGCTATAACGGGCGCCTTGCTCCTGAAATTCCTGTTCAGATCTATGCGGCAACAGCCATCCTCGCTCGGATATCTATTATATTTATCCGCGAAAATCGCGGGTTCGGCGTGGCGGAACCGATATATGCTCTGCTTCACGTCACCTACCATGAAGCGGTTGCCTGCGCGGCATATCCTGCCGACCAGGGCCTCCTGCACGTAGTTGCTGTCCTGATACTCATCCACAAATATATGTGCGTATTTCTCGCGCAGCTCGGCGCAGACGTTTTCGTCCCTGAGTATTTCGAGCGCAAAATGCTCGATATCGTTGAAATCTATAACGCCCTCTCCCCGTTTCAGCTCCGAGAAGATCTCGTGGAACCCGCGCACCAATCCAGCCAGCTCCAACGCCTGCGGCTGTGTGGCGCGAACGTCAGCGATCATTTCCGCGAGCGGCCGCGCGAAGTACGTATCGCGCAGCAGGCGCAGGCGCTTCTTGGCGCTGTCCCTGGCGGCCGTCAGCTCGTCCTTTATCTCAGCGTAGCCCTCTTTTTCGTCCTTGGTAGCGACAAACCGCTGGAAGCCGAACGAAAGCGCGGCGCCCATCCCATCCCAGCCCGAGCCGCCGCCGAATACGTCTATCGCGCCCGAAAGCTCCGCCATATCGGCGGCGTTCTTCGCGGCAAGCTTCGCCAGGCCCGCCCCGTCCAGCAGATCGCCTACCTGCGTTAGCTCATCCCGCGCAAGGGCAAGCTCCGATCCTATATTTTCGCAGAGCGCGGCGAATTCGCCCCCTGCGATATATTCCTCGTCTGACGCGCCGAGCCGCGCCACTGCCGCGTCCAGCCATTCAAATGGGTCAGGCAGGCTCCTGATGAAATCGTAGCACCGCACGGCCATCCCGCGCACCGCGTCCTCGCTCCTTCCGTCTGCGTACCTGCCGAGGAAATCCGTGAATGCCGCGCTGCCCGACGCAAAGCGCTCCTCGAAAAGCCTGTCCAGCGCGTCCTGCTTCATGATGGCGGCGCGGAACTCGTCGCAGACTTTGAGCGACGGCTCTACACCTATGGTGTAATAGTATGTCCTCAGCACGTTCAGCGCAAACGAGTGAAACGTGCTTATCTGAGCCGAGCGCAGCCTCCGCGACTGTTCGCGCAGGAAAGCCGCACCATCGGAAGCCCCTGCGCCCTGCGGGCCCGACTCCGCTTCCGCAAGGGCGGCGGCAAGCGCGCCCTCTATGCGCCGCCGCATCTCCGCGGCCGCCGCGTCGGTGAACGTGAGCACGAGCAACGACGAAACAGGCACGCGGTCCTCGGTAACGAGCCGCAGTATCCGCTCCGTCAGAACGGCGGTCTTGCCAGACCCCGCCGCCGCGGCAACGAGGATATTCTCTCCCCGCGCTTCTATCGCTTCCTTCTGTTCAGGCGTCCATTCAGGCATTGTTTCAAAATCTTCCTCGTCAGCTCTATCAATTAATATTATTCCACTATGAATTATAGAATAATCGACAGACGCATCTGTCGAATATCAAACAGGGATTTAGTATATCATATTTTTATATGCTGTTATCGTATGCGCAGGACTGTTTCAAGATTCGTGGTATAATAAATAGTATGAAATACCGTTTTGAACATGTAAATATAACAAAAGACTTTGCCAAATCCCTCATGCAAAAGGGCTGGGTATTCGATTGGTCAATCATGCCGAATACCGACTTGGAGGTTATCAACCTAAGCGTATTTGCAGGAAGCGTTTTGGAGGGCTTGGCGTATTATGCGCAAGACAGGAAAGAGCTATATAATTTTCTATACTTATTGGAAATAGCACCACATAACAGAGGTGAGGGCAGAATAAATTCAGATGTCGCAGGCGTGATTCTGGCGTATGTGGCGAGAGATTCTATTGAGGCGGGCTTTGACGGCT
This sequence comes from Eubacteriales Family XIII. Incertae Sedis bacterium, assembly GCA_031257215.1. Taxonomy (GTDB): domain Bacteria; phylum Bacillota; class Clostridia; order Peptostreptococcales; family Anaerovoracaceae; genus JAIRPC01. The sequence goes on along the minus strand of JAIRPC010000051.1, from coordinate 6,362 downwards.
TTGTCGTATTCGAACCCATCTCCGTACTACGGGAATTATACGCCAGCAAGTACGGGGCTAAGCCAATCGGCAATAACAGGATGTACTTTGATACGCAAGGTGCCGAATCACTTGTGAGAAAATATTTGGAAAGGAGTCAAGCCTAATGGATATGTTGGCGTGGCAAAAAGAACAATTCAGCAGACCGCAGGAGGTCATTGACATTCGTGCCATAATAAGCAAGCAGGCCGAACTTGGTCGAGTGCTTACCGAAGAAGAGGTAGGGGCGTTTATCGTCGGCCACCGCACCGCAAAAGACGGTTTTACAAAACTGTTTCCAGCAGGTTGATCGCGGGCTATCACAATAGGTTCTAATATGTTTTATATCGGTATTGTTTTACATTGTGTCGTCAACTGCTTTTCGGACAGTTGACGACACTTATTCTTTGTTTTTATATTCCGAAGAACTCTCCTTGATATTTTCACTACGCTATTCCCTCACAAGCAGCGTCTGCCCTGTCATCTCGCTTGGCGCGGGGAGATCCATCATGTCTAGCAGCGTGGGCGCGATATCAGACAGCCTGCCGCCGCGCAGAGCCGCTCCGTCCCCGCCGCCGCAGGCTAATATCAACGGCACGGGGTTGGTCGAGTGCGCCGTTATTGGGCTTCCGTCCTCGGTCAGCATCGTTTCCGAATTGCCGTGGTCGGCGGTGACAAGCAGCTGCCCGCCCGCTTCCTCGACGGCCTGGGCTATCCTGCCCACACATTCATCCACGGCGGCGGCGGCCTTGACGGCGGCCTCCATTACGCCCGTATGCCCCACCATGTCCATGTTCGCGAAATTCAAAACTATCAAATCGTATTTGCCGGACGCGATCTCTGTTATTGCGCGCTCCGTTACTGTGTAGGCGCTCATCTCTGGCATGAGGTCGTAGGTCGCCACCTTGGGCGAGGGAATGAGTATGCGATCCTCGTTGGGGTTCGGCTCCTCGACGCCGCCGTTGAAGAAGAACGTGACGTGCGCGTATTTCTCCGTCTCGGCAATGCGCAGCTGGCGCAGGCCAAGCCCAGACAGATATTCGCCCAGCGTGTTCTTTATTTCCTCCGGCGGATATGCGACCCGCACGTTCGACAGCGTCGCGTCGTATTCGGTCATGGTAACAAAGAATAGATGCTCGGGCCTCACCCTGCGCTCGAACCCGTCGAAGCCAGGCTCAGTGAGCGCGCGGGTTATCTCCCTGGCGCGGTCAGGCCGGAAATTGAAGAATATGACGGCATCGCCGCTCTTGATGGTGACGGGCGCGGCTTCACCCTGCTCCGTGCCGCCTACGATATTCGTCGGCAGGACAAATTCGTCGTTCTCGCCCCGCTCGTATGCGCTTTCGATAGCTTCCACAACGGAACTGGCACGAAGCCCGTCGCCGACCGTTATCGCGTCATAGGCTTTCGCTATCCGCTCCCACCTGTTGTCGCGATCCATCGCGTAATATCTGCCTGATATCGTCACGACCTGCCCCGCGCCAAGCTCTGAGAGCGAAGCCTCCAACTCCGCGAGGAAGCCCGCCGCCGAGCGCGGGGGCGTGTCGCGGCCGTCTAGCCACGCGTGTATATATATGCGGCTGACCCCAGAATCGCGCGCCAGCCTCACGAGCGCGACCAGGTGATCCTGGTGGCTGTGGACGCCGCCCGGCCCGACCAGCCCCATTATGTGCAGCGAGCGCCCGTCCCCTTTCGCTGTATCCATCGCGCCCGCAAGAGCAGGGTTATGGGAAAAATCCCCATCCTCTATGGACTTCGTTATGCGAGTGAGCGCCTGGTAGACCGTCCTGCCCGCGCCTATGTTCAGATGACCGACCTCGCTGTTGCCCATCTGTCCGTCGGGCAGCCCCACGGCGAGCCCGCTGGCGTCGAGCAGCGCGTGCGGCCGCTCGGCCCAGAGCCTGTCGAGGTTCGGCGTGTCCGCCTGCTTTATCGCGTTGCCGTACTCGCTTTCGCTGTAACCGCAGCCGTCCAAAATCATGAGCATGGCAAGCCTGCGCCCAGCGTCTGCCCTGGCCGCTCCGCCAGCGCCGCCGCCCACGCCGTTATTCGCTCCGCCGCCCGAAGCGCCGCCCGTTTCGCCGTTATTGTTATAGTTCATGCCGCCGTTCGCCCTGCCATCAAATCTCGCCATATTGCGCCCGCTCCTTTTCTCAAACCCAACGGGGACCGACTCGCCCGGCCGCCCGCTATACTAACCAATGATACATCTAGTATATCATGTGTACATCTTGCGTATATCATGCGGCGGCGGGTTTTCGCGCGGCGTGGCGGCTCCCGCTCGCGCGAACATGGCATTTATCTGATAATTCGCAAGATACGGTGAAGACTCTGTGAGCATATTACGAAATTATTACATAACTGTTGCTTTGTCTGATTTCGCCGCTATATAATCAGAGTATGGGAAAGGTGTATGCGCTTATTAATAGCAGCACGTTGGCGGCGGTGTTCAACAAGGGCCTGCGCCGCGCGGTCTTAGGTGTCTTTGCGGCGGGTGTCGCACTCATGCCTTTCACAGTGATTTCGGAGGACAGCGTATATGTCCCCGACGAAGCTTCCATCATCAAACCAGTCGCGGTGGGCGACTATTACCTGAAACCCCAGCCGATGAATAACTTGAAGCCGCAATCCGAGCCGACGCCGGATGAAGCCTTGCAGGCTCGCCTGGTCAAGAAGCCGTCTTCGAATCGCGACCATATCTGGAACTATCTCGTAAAAGCGGGATTTTCTGACGAACAGACGGCGGGCATAATGGGCAATATCAAGCAGGAACACGGCTACGAAACGTCGGGGGACGGGCTGGCGCAGTGGCAGGGCAACCGCAGGGCCAAGCTGCTCAGCATGAAAAACCCGCACAGCCTGCAAACCCAGCTCGATTTCCTTGTGAAGGTCGAGCTTGACGGCAGCTATTCAGGCATCAAAAAGGCCCTACTGGAATGCAAGACCATAGACGAAGCTACCATCCTGTTCTGCAACAGGTACGAACGCCCAGGCATCCCAGCCATGAGCAAGCGCATAGCCTTCGCGCACGAGGCCTACGAGATCTATCACAAAAAAACAAAATAAGGCGATACCAGAATAGCCTTGCTTGGGACGGTAGGTTAGCGAATAGGTAGGGGATAAATCCAATAACTACAACTTTATAGAAAATCAGGAAAGACTATTTCGTCAAATGTTTCGCGGCGGCGCGGCCGGCTTTCAGCCCGCTGTTCCACGCGAAATCCAGGTTGTATCCGCCGCTTGCGCCGTCGTAGTCCAGCGCTTCACCCACGAAATACAGACCTGACGCCTTTGCCGCTTCATAGCTGCCGGGAGCCACCTCGCCCATGCTGACACCCCCTGCTGTTATCTGCGCGTCCTTCCAGCCCTTTGTCCCTTTCACCGGCACGATTAGCCGCTTGACGAGCACCGCCGCAGTTTCGGCATCGCTGGCTTTCGCTTCTATATGCTCCGCTATTTTGGAATTCACTATGCCCGCCAGCCCTGCCGCGCGGTCCGACGCAAGCAGCTCCGCTATCTCGCGTTCCGTATGGCGCGGCGCGAGGTCAATGCGCACGGCGCACCCGTCGCCGCCCGTGTAGTGCCTGCTGAGGTCGAAAACGCAGATGCCCGAAAGCCCGTAGGCTGCGAACTGCACCTCGCCCTCTGCCGACGCAATAACGCCGCATTCGGAGGACCGCTGTCCACCGCCATTCCCGTTGCGCCGCATCAAAAGCTCCACCCTTGCCTTTGCCCGCACCCCCGCAAGCGCGGCAAGCCCGCCTTTCACATCGTCCGCGTAGACGAAAGGCGCGAGCGCGGGCCTTATCGGGCTCACCTCTATGCCGAACGACCTGGCGATAGCGTACCCGTCACCGAAATTTCCGTATGCAGGGCAAGCCTTGCCGCCCGTTGCGACGATAACCTGTTCCGAGGAAAACCCCATAGGGGCTTCGCGGCTCGCCTGCACGCTCGGCTTCGCCCGCCGAGCGCCGCCCGAAAGCGCCACCGCCTCGCCGTTCCGCTCCGCTTCCACCACAAAGCCCGCGCCGCTGCGTGACACGCCCGTAGCTCGCACATTCGCCAAGAACTCCGCGCCAAGGCGCACCGCTTCTCCGACGAGCGCGTTCCGCACCGTAGCGGCCTGGCGCGATTGCGGATATACGCGCCCGCCCTCGCCCTCGTACAGCAACAGGCCCAGGCTTTCGAAAAATTCCTTTGTGTCCCGCCAACCGCCGGCCGAAGCATTGGACAGGTTGCACCTGCCGTTGCCAGTAGCCAGGAGCTTCTTGCCAGGTTCGCCGTTCGCGTCAATGAGCAGCACCGAGCCGCGCTTTCCCGCGTATGAGCCGCCCCGAAGAAATGCGATGGCGGCGGTTAGCCCCGCCGCCCCTGCACCGATGATTATCAAGTCATAGTTATTCATAAACTGCCAGTGGGCTGTCCGTCAGGCGCTCTTGAAGGAGTCGTCCGACAGGCGTTCGTCCCGAACCGACGCGCCAAAATCATGCCCGAACGCCCGCGCCGTGTCGAGGTCGGCAGGGGTAGGCTTGAACCTGAACCGCAGCCCGTCGCCGAACACGTTCAACTTCAACTGCCCGAGCCGCTCCATGATATGCGGCACGCCCTCCCCGCTCCAACCGTATGAGCCGAACGCCGAGGCGTATTTGCCGCCGTGCAGCTTCGCGTTCAGCGACGCCGCTATCTTCCATATAGGTTCGAGCGCTTCGCCCACTATCGTCGGCGTGCCGAGCAGGAAGCCGTCCGCGTCGCGCAGCTCCGTCATCACCTCGCCCATGTCGGACGTTACCATGTCGTAGAGCCGCACCTCGATATCGCCGGCGGAGCGTATGCCCTCCGCTATGGTTTCGGCGAGCGTTCTCGTGTAGCCGTATGCGGAAACATATGGAATAATTACTGTTTTTTTCTGGTTCGGATTGCGCGGTGAAGACCACTGGCGGTATAGCTCTACGACAGACATAGGGTTCTTGGTCAGCACAGGCCCGTGGCCCGTGGCGATAACCTCTATGTCAAGCCCCTCGATCTTGTCCAGCGCTGACAGCACATCACCCTTGAACGGCCCGATAATATTATCGTAGTAGTATACGAGCGTTTTCATGTAATCCCCGTAGTTCGTGAGGTTGTCGTCCGTTATGTTCTCGTCGCTGTAATGCGCACCGAAGCAGTCGCAGGTGATGAGCGTCTTTATCTCAGGGACATACGTGAAGATCGTGTCGGGCCAATGCAGGTTTGGTGCGGAGATGAATTGCAGCGTCTTGCCGCCGAGATCCAACTCGTCCCCCGTCTTGACCGCGCGACCGCTGATGTCCCTGTTGGCGATTTCCTTCATGAAATTGATCGCGCCCATAGAGCCGACTATCTCGATATTCGGGTTCAGTTCGAGCAGGCGCTCTATCGTGCCGGAATGATCCGGCTCGGTGTGGTCAACGATAAGGTAATCGATTTTCTCAATCGGCGTTTCCGACTTCACTTTCTCAATCCATTCGTCGAAAAAATGAGCCTTGGACGCTTCAAAAACCGCTGTTTTTTCCGTGCCCTTCAAGACATATGAGTTGTACGTAGTGCCAAACTCCGTCCACATCACGATGTCGAACACCCGCAGACCCGGGTCAAGCACCCCGACCCAAGTGAAATCGTCAGCAATTCTTTTTGTCAACATTTTTCCCTCCAATATACTATATATCGAAAACTTTCATTTACAATTATATCACGTCGCCGCCGATAAAGCTCAACAGCTCGCGAACGAAGCGGGAGGCTGGGCGGAGCACCCTAGTGTGCGGAGAGCCGTGGAACGGGACCAGCCTGGCGCCGTTCGGGATCTTTTCGGCCATGTACTTCGCCGCCCCCGGCGGGAACAGGGAGCCTGGGTCGGCGTAAAAAATCGCCGTGTCCGCCGCAATCATCGAGAGCGTGTCGCGGTGGTCGCGCTCGCAGGTGCTCTTGAAGTAAAAATATACGACAGCCATGCGTTCGCGCGAATTGCCGAAGATGAGGAATGTCAAAACGCGCGCCCAGGCGGGGGCCGTGCGCCGAAAACGCCGCCCGGGGTCTGCGCGAAGCAAATTCCTGTATATGAAATACGCCGTCTGGCGGTTGAAATCCTCAATGCCGCCGCGCATATGCGCATCGAACTGGGAGCGCGTGTATTCGCCCTGGTATAGCCCCAGGTCCCACCCATCCTCGTTGATGAACTTGGGCGTGATATCGGCCAGCACGACCTTGGCTATCCCGCCACAGCCGTACACCCTCACGTATTCGAGGACGATAAACGCGCCGAGCGAGAAGCCCGCCAGCACTACGTTGTCGAGCGCGAGATGCTCTATAAGCTCGCGGACATCCGCCGC
>JAIRPC010000035.1 GCA_031257215.1 Eubacteriales Family XIII. Incertae Sedis bacterium | reverse complement strand
CGGGCGCGCCTGCGGATGCGGTTTTCTGCGACAACAAGGACAAGAGCAACAACGCCTGCGAGCATTGGAAGACGGAGATAGGCTCGTGGCAGAAGCAGGTGAGCGCGAATGGGTAGGCGGAGGAACGCAATGTCATGGATGCCACGAGAGCCCATGAGCTTCCACGGCAGACGCGGCAGGCGAGATGGCTTCACGCTCGTCGAGCTGATAGTCACGCTGCTCATCGTCGGGATCGTCCTCTCGATAGCGGCGGGCTTCATAGTATTCGGCGGCAATTTCCTGAACCGCACGGAACAGCACGCCACGGACAAAAGGCTGGCGGAGGACTCTGCCGACTACATCAAGGAGCGGCTTTTGCACGCGCGGAGCATCGACATAGTGCGCGCCGCCAGGCCGCCGGTAGACCCGCCGGGCGGCGACATCCTGTATATCGGCAGGGACACGGACGGCGACGGCAGGCCCGACAGGATTTCCCGCACGGGACACCTCTACTATATGCGCTCAGGCGACAAGGATCCCGTGGATGTTTTCGGCGACGGCTACCGCGGCTGCGAGCTAGCGCTCGCGTACAGCGCGACGGTGACGAAAGCTGGCGAGGGCTCTACCGTTCCGTTCGACAAATTCTTCGAGTTGACGACGGCGGCAATACGTGACGGCAAGCAGACATATTATTCGGAAAAGACCTTCAAGCTCTACGAAACGGGCAGCACCTCGCCGCCCATGAAGGACATGGCGATATCGTCGTTGGACGGAAGCGGCGGCACGTCATTCTACCTGGTGTTCAACACCGCCGCAGGCGGCTATGTGCTCGACAGCCTACTCGCGCGGTACGACGCTATCGACAACACGCTCGGCGCGGCAGGGGCTCTGCCGCAGCACGACCCTGGCGCGGCAACGAAGTGGCAGGACATCTCTGGCAACGGCTGCGACATGAGGCTCTCGTTCACGAACAATCCTTCGCCCATCCGCGCGAATTCCATATACTTCGACGGCACAGATGATTTCGGCGTGATATCCCAGCTGGATCTGTCTGAGTACAGCTCCATCACCGTGGAGCTGTGCTTTCGCGAGGAAGATATAGATGGGCAAGGCATGCTGTTCGAGCATTCGCTGGACGCGGGCATCAGCATGGCGGGCTTCAACGCCATGCTGAACGATATCAAGCCGCCCGAGCCTGTTGACCCCGGCGAAGCGGATGAGGGCGATCCTGATGATGGCTCGGGCGATGGCTCGGGCGATGGCGGAGATCCATTCGACCCAGGCGACACGGGCCCTGACCCGAATGGCAATATCCATTCAGTCATGGGCTTCGGGGATGACAGCGGCGTGAGGGATCATTGGTATGATTGGAGCGAGCAGACAATGTATTTCACGACTATATCCAACGCGTTCAGCATGAAGGCTGGCGAGGATCCGTACGTGGCCTGGGTGAACGGAAACCGCGTGGCCGGCATCAGCGGCAACGAACCGTTCGCGGCAACAAGGAATTTCGCGAGCTACCCGCTATACCTGGCGGGGCGCGGCGGCACGGAGCTGAACTACAAGGGCGAGATAGCGGCAGTGCGCATCTACGGCAGGGAGCTGAGCGATGCGGAAGCGGCCCAAAACGCGGCAATGGACGCCGTCCGCTTCGGCGGCTAGGCGCCCGCGAGCCCGTCCGCGATAACAGACTGCGCGGAGAGCCGCGCCCGCGGCAGTCACCGCGTGCGCGATCCGCTACCCCGTCATAACGCGGGTGTTCTTTTACAGCTCCGATAGTTCTTCTTCTGACAGGCCCGTGAGCTCTCCTATCAAGGCTTTGTCCAAGCCCTTGGCTAGCATGCGGCGTGCGATTTCGTATTGCCCCTTTGCTAGCCCTTTTTCAATACCTTTTTCAATGCCCTCCGCTAGCCCCTCATCTCTCGCGAACATAATCTCGGCGACCTTGTCCCGGCGCCGTTTCTCTATCGCGTCCGCGATAAGGCGTTCTCTCTCGTCGGCTGTCAGCACCTTGTACCTCGCGACCGCCTTGCCGACGCCCTCATTCTTTTCCGCTATCGATTCCATGCTCTTTACCTCGTCGCTGTCCAAAAACCTCAGCCAGTCCAGTATCGGTTCATCGCCGCCGCTAGCGCGTGCAGGGAGCTTCGCCAGCTCAAACACATGTATGCAGGCGATGCCCGAAAACGTCGATCCCGTATTCATGTCGCAAAACTCATACCTGTTGTGGTACGCGCCGTTCTCCCTTATCAGGGCGAACTCAGTTATAACTATGCATATAGCGGGATGTATTCTGTTGTAGTCATCACCGCTTCCGAGCTGTTCCTCTATGAGCTTGGATATATTGTATACAATCCGCTCGCGGAACGCTTTCTTGCTGTGCCGCTGTATCTCTATGTCTATAACCGTGCCTGACTTCGTGTGGAGCTTGATGTCGAGGACGTTCAGCTTATCGTCCACGAAATCAATTTTTGATTCAGGCGCGACTATCTCAATCTCACCGTACTCATCCCACGGGATGTCGAGCGCTGCTTTCAGAAATTCGGTCAATACGCCCTTGTCGTCGGGGTCTCCGAATATCCTCCTAAAAATATAGTCGTTGCGCGGTGACAGCGGGTTTCTGGGTCTGTTTCTTTTTTTCATAATAACATTCCTCGCATTATTATTCAATAGCAATAAAATATATTAAAGGGATTATATACCAGCGAGAATATTAAGTCAAGTATTGGAAATATAAAGAATATAATGGAAATGGCGTCCGCGATCACAGGCTGCGCGGAGAGCTGCGCCCATAACAATCTCTGCGGGCTTGATCCGCAATCCTAGGCGGCTAGATATTCCCTGTGTATACGGATTTCAGGTGGCGGCGGGCTGTTTTGGCTAGGGCTTCTATGGGTTCCCTTGGCGTTGGCTCTTTGTCTGTCGCTTTCCAGCGCGGGAAGAAGCGCGTTATGTGGAGCGGGATGCATTCGTCTATCCCTGCCAGCCACGCCGCTTCCGCTTCCATTGTTTCCTCGGAGTCGTTCTCGCCGGGCACTATCAGGGTGGTCACTTCGATGTGGCAGCCCGGGTGCTGTGCCGCCGCCGCGATATTGCGCTTCACGGTTTCCAGGCTGGCGCCGCAGTTATTGTAGAATCCGTCGGTGAAGCCTTTCAGGTCTATATTCATGGCGTCCGCGTGTGGCAGTATGTCCTTGAACGGCGCTTCGCAGACGGTGGCGTTAGTAACTATGACTGTGGCTAGCCCCGCCGCGCGGAGCAAGGGCGCTGTGTCCATAATGAATTCGGGCGAGGTGAGCGGCTCGTTGTAGGTGAACGCGATGCCTATGTTGTTTTGGCTGTCGGCCGTAGATACCGCCTGGCGCAGGAGCGCGGTTGGTTCCAATCGCGGCGCGCTGGTCGGCGGCGGGTTTTGCGATATCGAATTGTTCTGGCACCAGGGGCACCGCATATTGCAGCCATATGAGCCATACGACAATATGACCGAGCCGGGGCGAAATTGATACAGGGGCTTCTTCTCTATCGGGTCGATCGCCAGGCCCGCCGCCGCCCCGTAGCTGGCGGCGTACAGCTTGCCGCCGTCCGCGGCTCGCACGCGGCAAAACCCCGCCTCACCGTCCGAGATCAGACAGCGGCGGGGGCAGAGCAGGCACCTGCACGCGACGCCCTCCATCTCATAGTACAATGCCTCCTTTGTCAAGCCGCACCACCCCTTTGCTTCTATCGGGCTACCTATGCCGAATCACCTCGAACCTTTCAAGTCGGATTTTCTCTTGGCCGCCTATGCCGCCCTTGCGCCTTGCTATGTCTATCTGTTGCTCCACCGTGTCCACGCCGTTGAGGTCTGGCAGCAATAACCCGCGCCGCCCGCCAGCGCTCACTATCACGCCGTAGCGCTTCACGTCGAGCTCATGCGCGCCGCTGATCTCCTCCGGCGCGGCTAGGACATCAATGCTGTACGTCAGGCTGTCCAGCTCGCTTTCCTCTATCGGCTCGAACCTTGGGTCGCGCACGGCCGCCGACACGCTGTTGGAAAGTATCTCGTTCGCGATACTGCCCTTGGTCGGCTCGGTCGTGCCGATACATCCGCGCAGCTCGCCGTCCTTTTTTATGGACACGAACACCCCCGCGCGCGCCGTCAGCATTTCGCCAGCCGCGCCGCCGTCCGCAACTACGCCGCCATCAGCGCTGTCTCTCGTCGCGCCGCCGAAAAATTCATCCAGGTCAATGCCGCGCCCCGTCCTCACATAGCTTTCGACATTGGCGCGGGCAAGCCGCACATAGAGATCCTCTTTCGCCCGCACCTCCGCAAGCGCGGCGTCCCTGTCGCTTACGAGCAGAGGGAGAAGCGACGGCGCGGCTTCGCCGCCTGACAGCGCCGCTACCAGATAGCCTACGCCATATGGCCCCTCGTATGAATACACCTCGCTGTTCACAGCGCGACCGTCCAGGCAGCCCGCCGCGACCAGGATGGATGCAAGCCCACATTCGCCCGCGCCCTCGCGCACGGAGCGGTCTATCATGGCCAGCCCACGCATGTCCGAATTTTCAAGGCAGGTTTTCACATACGCGTCGTGTAACGGCCCCTCTAACACGAATCCATAGGGCCCGTCTTCTTTCAGCCTATGCGACATATCGCCGCTCGCGATCAGCACGGCGCGCCGCCCGAGCCTGCGCACGGCCTCGGCAACATACATGCCGAAGCGGTAGTGGTCAAGCAATGAAAATCCCGAGATGGAGATGCGGACTATTTTCGGTGCGCGGTAAGCCTGGTCCAGAAAATACAGCGGCACCATGACCCCGTGGTCAAGACGCGCGTCGCGCTCCCCGAGCGTTCCAGCGGGCAGCCCGTCCGCGCTCGATATTTCACCTATGAGCGTCGCCAGTTCCTCGTCGTACTCCACCTGAAATTTTATATCGCGCGCACGGAATTTGCCGAAGTCCCCAGACGCGCGGGCGCCCGGCGAGATATGTATGTAGTCTGCGTAAAGGCACGAATGTGGAGTAACATAAACAACGGTGTCAGGCGCCAGCTCGCGCACCTCCGAAGCGACGCGCATAAACGCCGCGCGGGTCGCGGGCACCTCATCCCCCTTGCCCACGCCAGGCACGATAAGCGGCGGGTGCGGCAACAAAAACGCCTTAAAAATCTCCATTCATGCCTCCATTCCATAAAGACAAAATCCAGCCCAAGCAGCCCTGCCCGAAGCATTACAATCAGTATATCACATAACTGGGAATGGTATCGGGCATTAGCGCCGCGCCATAGGTCAAGTGCT
>JAIRPC010000008.1 GCA_031257215.1 Eubacteriales Family XIII. Incertae Sedis bacterium | reverse complement strand
GTGCGCGAAAACGCGGACAACAGGTTTTTTGGCGTCCTTGGGCAGATAAAGAAAGCGAAGGAGCAAGGCCCGTCCAAAATCGTCGCGGTCTGCGGCTGCATGATGCAACAGGAGCATGTCGTTGGGCGGATACAGCGCGTGTTCCCGTGGGTGGACATCGTGTTCGGCACCATGAATATAGAGGCATTCCCGTCGCTGCTCGCGGACGCGCAAGCAAAAAGCGCCGCGCGGTACAAGATATCTGGTGACGCGCGTGGCAAGGCTATGAACGCGGCGCGCGGCGAAACGGTCGTGGACGTAAGGGACAGCGCAGGTCCCGCGGACAGTATAGTCGAGGGGCTTCCGGCCAAACGCGAGCACCCGCACAAGGCCTTCGTCAACATTATGTATGGGTGCAACAATTTCTGCACATATTGTATCGTGCCGTACACGCGCGGGCGCGAACGCAGCCGCGAGCCCGAAGCAATCCTGGGCGAGGTTCGCTCGCTCGCGCAGGACGGCGTCAAAGAGGTCATGCTTCTCGGGCAGAACGTGAACTCGTACCGCGGCGGCGGCACGGATTTCCCCGCGCTCATCGGGCGGCTTGACGAAATCCCTGGCATCGAGCGGCTGCGCTTCATGACCTCCCACCCGAAAGACCTGTCTGACGGGCTGGTCGAATGCTACCGCACGGCGCGACGGCTCTGCCCGTCGATTCACCTGCCCATACAGTCCGGCAGCACTGAGGTGCTTCGCCGCATGAACAGGGGCTACACGAAGGAAGATTATCTCGCGCTCATAGACAAACTGCGCAGCGCGAACCCCGATATCGTCATCACTACGGATTTTATCGTCGGCTTCCCCGGGGAAACCGACGCGGACTTCGCGCACACTATGGACGTGATAGAGCGCGTCAGGTTCGACGCGGCATTTACATTCCTCTACTCGCCGCGAACGGGAACGCCCGCCGCGGAATACGAGGATCAAGTGCCGGGTGACATAGCGCATGAGCGGTTCGAGCGCATGGTGAAGCGTCTTAACGATATAACGATGGAGAAAAATCTCCTACTGGTCGGCGGCGTATATGACGTGCTGATAGAGGGCGAAAGCAAGACGGACAAAGCCATGCTGTCAGGACGAACGCCAGGCGGCAAGCTCGTGAACATCCAGCCGCCTGAGCCAAATGACTACGCGGGGCGGTTACTGCCCGTGCGCCTTACCGAAGCCAATACATTCAGCTTCCTAGGCGAGTTCGCATAGGCTCGGCGCTGGCGTAGCACGACTGAATGATAAAGGATGATAAAAGCGACGGACTATCGCTCCAGCAGCCAGTCGACGATGTTGATGTGCTTGATGCCATTTCTTGAATAGTCCAGCTTGTCCATCGACAAAACGATTTTTTCGTAATTGTCGTTAATGCTGTTGAATGCGCCAAACTCCCTGCTGATCACCTCGTCGTTGCCCAAAAGATCCGTCACCTGGATATAAATTCTCTTTTCGCCGTCGTCCGCGACGAAATCTATCTCTCCATTATTGGTTTTCCCGATGTAAACCAAAAAATCCCGCGACAGCAGCTCGTTGTAGACGATATTTTCAAGGCGGCTGCCGATTTTCAGTTCAATTTGCGAGTTTTTCAACTGCAAAAACCCAAGGTCGGAGATGTAGTATTTATCGAGCGTTGCCATCACGTGCTTACCCCGAATATCATAGCGGTTGACCTTACTGAAAATAAGGGCGCTTGTGATCTTGTCCAAATAGTTCAAAACTGTGTCCACAGTAGTTTCAATACGTTCGCTTTTGAAATATTTCGCTATAGAATTGGCGGATACAATCTGGCCGATATTCTCCATCGAAAATTGTACTATCCGATTCAACAGGTTCGGGTTTTTGATTTTGTTGCGCTCGACGATATCCTTCAAAACGATGGTGTTATACAGGTCTTTCAGATACAGCCTGCGCTCCCTTTCATTATTCGTATTGTAAATCTGCGGCATGCCGCCAAACCTCAAAAATTCCTCAAACGATTTGTCTGTTTCCGATGCCGCGTCCATTTGATTCAGTTCCAAAAACTCCTTGAAAACAAACGGCAGAACATGAATGCTGACATAGCGCCCAGACAGCAGAGTGGCAAATTCGCCAGCCATCAATTTGCTGTTGCTTCCTGTGATGAAAATGCTTGAATTGATTTTTACCCTGAAAGAGTTGATGGCCTTTTCAAAACTATCGACCGCCTGAATTTCGTCGAACAGCAGATAGTATTTTCTTTTGTCCTTGATTTTATCCATCACAAACTGATGGAATGCCTTCGGGTCGGTGTACCCTGAATAGTCAAAATCCTCAAAATTGATATAGACGATATGGGAATCATCTACACCATGGTTTTTCAGCTCATCGATTATCTGAGACATCAGAACCGATTTGCCGGAACGCCTGATGCCAGTAATGACTTTTATCAAATCGCTATCGTAAAAGCCGCGTATTTTGCTGAGGTATATTTCACGCTTAATCATAATAACTATATTCTATCAGATAACCCCCTTATGTCAAGAGTTTATCCGCCCACAGTCGATAAACTCATAATTTTTCGGAGTTTATCGACTATGGCATGAATGCTGGGCTTGCCAAGGCACACATGATAAGCGAGAAAACGGCTCCGCCATCTCCCGCGTCAATACCGATTGTCAAAAATCCGCGTGGTCTTTTTTTCGCTTCTTGGCAGCTCGCCTATGCTGACGGCACGTATTTTCGCCAGTATGCCTATGCTCTTTTTGAAGCCCTGCTCCACCTCTTTTTCAAGCGCCTGCCTCTCCGCGCCCGGTTTCAGCTTCGTTTCAAAGAATAGCGTCATTTGATCGCGCCCGTTCATGTGGTCTATCATTATCTGGTACTCGCTGCTCGCGTCCTTCACGCCTGCGAGGAATTCATCCACCTTGCTCGGGAAGATGATAGTCCCCTTGACCTTGACCATATCGTCCGAGCGCCCTATGATGGCATCGATCCTCGGGTAGTCGCTCCCGCACGGGCACGGCTCGATAACCTCGCGCGTCAGGTCGTGCGTGCGGTAGCGGATGAGCGGTGCGCCCTCTTTCTGCAAGGTCGTGATAACTATCTCGCCGCTCTCGCCGTCCTTCACGGGTTCGAGCGTCTTCGGATTGATTATTTCAAAATACATATAGTCGGTCCAGATGTGCATGGACTCCGACATGTCGCAGTTGATGCCGATGCCCGGCCCGTAGATCTCGGTCAGCCCGTAGATGTCGTAGAGCTCCACGCCCAGCTCCGAAGCAATGCGCTTTCTCATCTTCGCGCCCCAACGTTCAGAGCCAATTACACCCTTTTTTAAGCATATCTGGTCACGCACCCCGCGCTTCTCTATCTCCTCCGCGATGAGCAGGGCATACGACGAGGTCGCCGTGAACACGGTGGTCCGCAGGTCGATCATCATGCGGATCTGCTTGTCCGTGTTGCCGGGACCCATCGGTATCGCCATCGCGCCGAGCAGCTCCGCGCCGAGCTGGAACCCAATGCCGGCCGTCCACAACCCGTAGCCGGGCGTCACCTGTATGCGGTCGGCGCGCGTGATCCCCGCCGTTTCGTAGCACCGCTTGAACATTATCGCCCAATCGTCCACGTCCTTTTGCGTGTAAGGAATAATAACCGGCGTGCCCGTCGTGCCTGACGATGAGTGGATGCGCACGATCTCGTCGGTCGGTACGGCGCAAAGTCCCATCGGGTAAGCGCCGCGCAGGTCGTCCTTGTCCGTGAACGGCAGCCGCCTGAAATCGTCGAGCGTCTTGATATCGTCCGACTCAATGCCCTCGAAATGCTTCTGATAAAACGCGCTGTTCTTCGCATGCCGTATGCTGCCGCGCACCTGCGAGAGCATCTCCTCCGTCATTTTCATATTACATCTCCCTTCATGGTAACATTCCTTGCATTTTCATTGATATATTCATCCCACGAGGGGATTATTTTTTCGCATTCACAGCCGCCGCGCCGTATGCTAGCGCCGCTATGTTCGCTTCTATATGCTTTTCCGGCAGCCGTTCGCGAATCGCGTTTTCCAGCTCTTTCGCCCCGAACGGCAGTCTGTCCAGCGCCGCCGCCGCGCCCAGCAGCGCCACGTTCAGGGCTTTCGCGCCGCAGCTTTCTATCACGCCGCTGCCCGATATGACATGCAACTCGCCTATGCTTCCGCGCAGCCATTCCAAGGTGGCGGCTGGGCCGTAGTCGCCTGGGACTGCCGGCATTATCGCCCTGTCGCTCACGATCATCGCGCCGCCGGCTTTCAGCTTCGGCGCCACCCTCGCGGCTTCGCCAGGCTCGAATGCAATAACTATATCCGCGCCGCCGTCCTCAATAAGCGGCGACGCTATATCCCTGCCTATGCGGACGTGGCTGACCACGCTGCCGCCGCGCTGTGCCATGCCGATGGTTTCGCTCCCCCGCACGTCAAGCCCTGTGGCCATCGCAGCCAGACCGAGCAGGCGCGCCGCCAGCACTGTGCCCTGCCCTCCGACTCCCGCTATCAAAATATTGGTCGTTTTCATGTTGTCCGCGCTTTCATGGTGCATGTTCCTGCTATTCATTTTTCGCACCGCCTTTCGCGACGCTCGTCACGCCGCCTGCCGCATTGCCTATCGCGTCGAACGGACAGACCTTGGCGCACAGCCCACAGCCTGTACATAGCACGGGGTCTATGGTTGCGAGCTTTCCCATGGAGAGCGCGGGGCAGCCCAGCTTTGACACGCAGACATTACAGCCCGTGCAGCTATCTTCCGATACCGACAGCGGCTTGCCCTTGGGAACTATATTGATGCACGCGCCCTCAAAGATGATGACGCGCACCCCTTTTTCTGCGGCGGCCTCCGTGGCCGCGCGCTTGCATGAATCCAGGTCGAAAGCGTTCACGCGGCGTACGCTGTCCGCGCCAGCTGCCGCGGCTATATCAGGCAGGCTTATTTTTTTCGCGGGCGCGCCGTTCAGCCGCAGCCCCATGCCAGGGTGCGGCTGTCCTCCCGTCATTGCCGTCGTGGAATTGTCGAGCAGGCAGACAACTATGTCCGCGCCGTTCCATGCGGCGTTCATAAGCCCGGGCAGTCCCGTGTGAAGAAAGGTGGAATCACCGATAAAGGC